>DATEMX010000001.1:0-4863 GCA_035275365.1 Polyangiaceae bacterium
GTCATCTCGGCTAACCTCGCGGCGGCGAGCGTCTATCCGACGCTCGTGCGGGGCGGGCGCTTTCCTGAAGGGGCGGTCTTGGTGAAGCGGCACACCGACGCTTCGTCGGGTGCCCCCGGTCCCATCTTCGCGATGATCAAGCGGGCGCGCGGGTTCTTTCCGGATGGCGGCGATTGGGAGTATCTCGCGACCAGCGCGAAGGGCTCGATCGACGAGCGCGGACCGCTCGCGCCATGTGCCCGATGCCACGCCGAGGCCCCCAGCGATTGGGTCTTCGGCGCTCCGCGCGAACCGTAGCGCGACTCCCACAGACTTTGGCGGGAGCAGACGAAAGGTCTGCCGCTTGGCGATCTCGGCACCTCGCCGGCGCGAGGCAAAAAAAAGCCCATCGCGCGGCGCACCACACGGGTGCGCTGCGCGATGGGCAAGAGCCACGAGCGCCAAGAGTGTCCAAGAAGCTAGACCAGCAAAGCGAGAACGAACTCAGCCAAGCGGAGGGGAAAGATAAGTTGCAAGGAAGCGATAAGTAAAAGCTTTCCAGGAAACACCGCCAGCCAGGAGCCTATGTCTGACGGGCACCAACGCGCTGCGCGCCGCAGCCCACGGCATCGCAAGCAACCTGACTAGGAGCAGTTGGCGTGCCAGGCCCTGCTCGAAGGCCCCCAATCGGGGAATAGCGGGGTTGTTTCCAGCAGTAATGCGAGAAACCGCTGAAAACCCGGACAGGAAAGGGCTTCCATGGCACTGACGTCGTTGTCGTGGACGTGCCGGCGCCCCGCAAACATTTCGAGCTTGTGGGGAGCCGTTTGAGTGCCATTCGGACGGAAACAGGCCCGAGTTGGGGCAAAGAGGTGCAATCTCGCGAGGACGGGAGCGAAGGCTATCGTTGGGGTTGCACATTGCCCCCGTCTCCGTGTATCAGACGTCCCCCGCTCCGATAGAGCTAGCTTCCTACAGCACCCGTCACAAACTCGCAAAATCGTTCTGCGCCCATAGCTCAGCTGGATAGAGCACCGGTCTACGGAACCGGTTGTCGGAAGTTCGAATCTTCCTGGGCGCGCCCAATTCCCCTACCCTCGCTTGGGGGCTCTCCTCGCCGATCAAGGCTGACTTGCGTCGATGCACTCGACGCCGCCATTGGCAACGCGGCAGACGTGCTCGCGCGAGCTGGCGCAGCGCGATTCGCGTGACGTCGCGAGGCATGAATAGCCGCACGATGGTCCGCTCGTCGATGCGAGGCACGCTTGCTCGGCGGAAGCGTCGAAGGCGAGGCCGGCGCTCGGCAGCGGCGGATCCCAGCAGAAAACCTGGTCACGTTCGGCGTGGCACGTGCCTTCGGGCGTCTTCGCGCAGCGAACGACGCCGTAGTTGGCGACGCAGCCGTATCCGCAAGCGACCTTGCCGTAGTTCGAAGCGCAGACGGCGGGCCGCGTGCGCTCTCGGTAGGTGGCGATGAGCTGAATCGGCGGATCCCAGCACACCAGCCTGCCTTCGTTGGCCTTGCACGCACCGAAGGGGGTCTGCGCGCACTGCACGCGATCGTAGTTCGAGATGCACGAATACCCGCAAGCCACCTGCCCCGAGCTCACGACGCACTGCGGCCGCGGCGCGCGATCGCCAAGCACGGACCGCAAGATGGGCGGCGGATCCCAGCACGCCACCGTGCCCGCACCAGCGACGCAGGTGCCCTGCGGTGTCTGAGCGCAACGCACGAGGCCCGAGCTCACGAGGCAGTGAAAGCCGCACGCGGTCTGCCCTTCGCTCGTCACGCAGCTCGAAGCGACGGACGACCAACTGCCGCTCACGTCGTGCGGCACGACGAGCACCGAAACGAAGAGCGCCAGCGCACCCCGCGCCGGGAGAACTCGCACCGACGACTTCCGCGGGAAAAACCTCACGCGGGCCAGTATTCCTTGCGTGGGCAAGAGAAGCAAACGGTTGCCCTGCCGAGCCTCCGGCCACCTGCACCCGCGGTCATCCCTTGCGGCAACTCCTCTGCACCGTCATCGTGTGCGCCCCAACATGGAGACCGACGAGCACTACATGCGATTGGCCCTGGCCGAAGCGGACGAGGCCGCGCGCGCCAGCGATGTCCCCGTGGGCGCCGTCGTCGTCGACCGGTCGGGCGAGGTGATCGGGCGAGGCAAGAACCGCCGCGAGGTCGACAAGGACCCGACCGGGCACGCCGAAATCGTCGCGCTCCGCGAAGCGGCATCGAGGCTCGGCACCTGGCGGCTGCACGGAGCTACGTTGTTCGCCACGCTCGAGCCGTGCCCGATGTGCGCCGGCGCGCTCGTGAACAGTCGCGTCGAACGGGTCGTCTACGGGTGCGACGACCCAAAGGCGGGCGCTCTTCGTTCGCTCTATCGCCTGGGCGAGGATGTACGTCTCAATCATCGATTCACCGTCGAGGCCGGGGTCTTGGCCGACGAGTGCGCGCGGACCCTCAGCGCCTTTTTCGCGGCGCTGCGGTCGCGCTCCTGAACGCCCGCGAGCGCTTCAAGGCCCGTCGGGGGCAATCCAGGGCACGTCACCGCCGAGCTCGCGCCGGATGTCACCCGAGGGGCGAACGCGGGGCGAACGAGCGACGCGATAGGTGATCACCTCGGAGACGCCGTCCAAGAGCTCCTCGTCGTTGATTTTCTTGCGGTCGCGCATGACCTTCATGAGCTTGTGCAAGTAGCCGAGCCAGCCCTTGGTGACTTGACCGGTGGGCGCGAAGTAAGTGCGCTTGGGGGCGGGCAGAATCGAGCTGAGAAACAGCGCTTGTCCGAGGGAGAGATCATTGGGGCTCGCGTCGAAATAGTGATCCGCCGCAGGGCCGATGCCGTAAATCATGGGGCCGAACTCGACGACGTTGAAATAAAGCTCGAGGATTTCGTCTTTGGTGAGGGCCTGCTCGAGGTAGGTCGTGAGGATGGCTTCTTGTAGCTTGCGGGAGAGGTTCTTCTCGCGCTCGAGGTAGAGGTTCTTGGCGAGCTGCATGGTGATGGTGCTCGCGCCGCGTAGGACTTTGCCGGCCCTCAAGTTGTCGCGGATCGAATTTTTGATCGCCGTCTTGTCGAACCCGCCGTGAAAGCGAAAACCGCCGTCTTCGGTGGTGGTCACCGCTGCTTCGAGGAAAGGCGAGATGGCCTTGAGCGGGATCCAATCGGCGGTCCCCGGCCCCGAAACGATCTCGACTTTTTCGCCGCGTTCGCCGTACACGACGTGGCGAAAGGGACGGGCGAAACGTTCGACGTCGATGTCGGGCGGCGCGCTCGTGACGCGGCAGAGGTTCTTCAAATCCCAATCGATCTTCATGTCGTCGGGACGTCGCGAATCGAAGCTAAATCCACTGCGAAGCGCGAACGACCCCGTCATCGTCATTCCCTCGAGCTTGGGAACGAGCGCGCGCGGGAGCGAATCGAACATCTTCTGGCAATCGGCCACGGGCACGTTGGCTCGCCCGTCGACCCGCACGAAGTCTTTGCCGTGCTCGAGGCCGCCGAAAGCCTCGAAGCGGATCGCGCCGATCTCCACTTTCCCTTCGTCGAAACGTAGGAGCGACCCGTCGAGCTCCGCCACGCCGCTCGCGCGCCACGCGAGATCGAGGCCGCGCACGGGATCGGCGGCCAAGCGCTTGTGCACGATGGAAAGCGACGAGAGACGACCGTCGCCGTCGAACGAAATCCGCTCGGCGTCGGCGCTGAGCTTCACGTCGCCCTTGGCCAGGACCTTGGCCTTGCCGACGTCGATGAGGCCAAAATCTTGCTCATGGACACCGAGCGACGCCAGCGTGACGGGGCCACCTTCGACGTGAACCGCAATCTCGCGAGGGGCCGTAGGAACCCGGGCGTGGATGCGAATGCCAGCGGGATCGCTCTTGGCGCGCGCGTCGCTCTGCCCTGGCGCCAGATCGAGCGTGACGGCGTCGCTCGCGTGCTCGACGTGCAAGCTGCCGGGCCCCACGTTGAGCTTCTCGCTGCCGTGCATCAGCACGACCGAGAGGCCGTTGATCTCGACGGAGGCGGCGGGCGAGAGGTGCAAGGCGGCCCATGCGGCCGCCTGCGTGACGCGGTCGCGCAAACGTTTGGCCTTGCCGACATAGCCCCCCGCGACGATCGTGGGACCGCCCGTGCTGCCTGCTGCCACCGCAGGTTCCGCGTCGTCGCCGGCGACGAGCGCCGCCCCATTTTCGAGCGACACTTCGACTTCGAGCGCACCGATGCGCGCCTCGTTGAAACGCAGCGTCTTGTCGCGGCGCTCGAAGCGCGCGAAGAGCTCGCGCGCGCGGCAAGACGACCCCTCCCGTTCGAGCGATGCCGAAAGAGCACCGAGCAGACCTCGTTGCCCTTCGCTACCTTCATGCGTGCGCTCCACGCGAGCACCTTCGAGCTCGACGCGGCTGCCCTCACCGAACGCGCCCTTCCAATCGACGCGCACACCCTCCAGCGAGAGATCGGGGCTGGAACGTTCGACCTCGGCCTCTCCCGTTTCGTCCTTGGTGTGCGTCATGTCGCGAAGGCGCGCTAACACTTGCTCCGTGGTTCCCGAGAGGAGCACCTGGCCGCCCCGCACGCGAAGCGCGCGCAGACCGAGGCCGAGCGAGGGCCTCACGTCGACGCGCTCGAGATCGCCCGACATCCACGGCGAAGCTCCCGCGCGCAAGCGGACGTGCGAGAGACGAACGCCACCCCAGGCAGGCCACACGCTCTCGATCTCGACGGCCACGCCGTAGCGCTCGGCCACGCGGTTGGCCTTCGAGCGGACGAGCGGCCCGAGCGCCAAACAGGCAGCCAGAACGAGCGTGAGGCCCGCGCTGGCCAGGACCACGAGCCTTTTTTTTTTCGAGTCCATGCGGCGCAAACCTTCAACGCCCCA
>DATEMX010000002.1:0-5988 GCA_035275365.1 Polyangiaceae bacterium
CTCGAAGGGCTGGGCCTGAAGGTCACCGTAGCCGGGGCAGCCTGACCGAGGTTTCTTACTAGCCCCCCACCGGGCTGCGCCCGACACACGATGCGGGAAACGGGGTCACGGTGAGACAGCTTGACCGAGGTTTCTTACTAGAAGGATCGCGCCATCGTTCCCAATTTGGCATGCTAAATTGGGAAGTGAAGCAGGAAGGGGCCCCCCCCGTCGTTTGTGACTTGGCATCGAAGCATGCCGGCATGGCAAGTATCCACGCTCTGAATCTGGAGGCCGGATTTTCGCCCCGCAGTAGTGCTAGGCGGTCCGCGCGACGTTGTGCGCAATTTTCTCCAAGTCGCCGAGAGGCCTCGACATTACATCCAACGGGTCATCTCGAAAGGAGGAGCTCATGAACGACACGCTCTCAGCAGTGCTCATGGCGAAAGGCCCCCATCCGACTTTGGGTCGTCACGCCGAGACGTATGGCAGGGTCATCGGCAGTTGGAAAGGCGAGCTCTACGACCACTTTTCTGGGCCGTCGGTGCAAAAGCAGAGCGTCGAAGCTCACTTCTCGTGGGTGCTCGACGGCCGTGCGGTCCAAGACGTTTGGATCGCGCCATCTCGCTCGGAACGCGGCGGAGCTTCCGCGCTCGATTGGTACGGCACGACGCTGCGCGTCTTCGATCCTAAGAGCGAATCTTGGCGCATCGTCTGGAGCGATCCCGTTTCCGAACACCGCATCGAACTCGAAGGCCGGCGGCGCGGCGACGACGTGGTGCAGCTCGGCCTTCGGGGGGGGCGCCCGATTCGTTGGGTGTTCACGGAGATCTCGGGCGACGCGTTTCGGTGGCAGGGCCATGTGCTCGACTACGACGGCGTCACTTGGCGCCTCGAGGTCGACATCCATTTTCGGCGCGCGGGGCAATGACGAAAGGAGGCTCACATGGTTGACCACATCGGATTGAAAGTGCGAGATCTGGATGCAAGCGTCTCGTTCTACGCGGCCGCGCTGGCAGCGCTCGGATACGAGCTCTGCTCGCGCGACGCCTCGGGGGCGGGCTTCGGTCCGCCCGGCGCGCCGGTGCTCTGGCTCTATCCAGCCGACCGCGCGAGCCGCTCGGGTGCGCACGTCGCGTTTCGTGCAATGAAGCGCGAGCTCGTCGACCGCTTCTACGCCAAGGGGCTGGCGGCCGGCGGCAGCGATCACGGCGGGCCTGGCGTGCGCACCGACTACGGCGCCTCGTATTACGCGGCGTTTCTGATCGATCCCGACGGAAACAACGTCGAAGCCGTGTGCCTCACGTAGACCTGCCGCCCTCGCGCCGGCATGCCTCGAGTGGGTTCGCGGCGTTGCACCGCCCGAAGCGGTACGCGCGTTGCCTCACCTATCGAGCGTGCATCGACGACTCGATCGCAACACTCCGATGAATTGGAACAACTCCCGGGGGTCGAGCGTCTAACCCCTGCCGCAGATTCTGCCCTCGCGGCACGAGCCGAGCGGTAGAGTGCAAGACGGGAGGTTTTGGGTGTCCGAGACTGAAGTGCACGAGATGACGATGGGTCGTGCGCGCATCCGGACCGTGGGGCGTCGCCTCAACATGGAAATGGCGTTGGCAGCGCTCGTGGGGCCCGTGTGGGCCTTCGTCGCGGCAGGGGCTCTCTGGCGGTTTGCCGTCCAACGTTGGGTGCCCGCGGTCCTCGCGATGTTCGCGCTGATCGCGCTGGCCATGACCTGGGCGCTCATTCGAAAGCGCCTGCTCAGCGAGAGCCAAGCGGCCATCATCACCGACCGGCGCGCCAACGCGGGCGGGCTCCTTCTCACCCGACTCGAAATTCCGGTGGGAGACTGGGAGCCAGCGCTTCGCGACAAGGTCGTGCGTCTCACGCCGCCTCCCATCGCGATCGGGCGGCCGGCCTTGGCCATCGTCGCCGCAACCATCTTCTTGGTCGTTGCCATGGCGATCCCGCTCCCGGCGCCGCGCGGCAAGCCGGCCAACGCCGCGGCGGCGACGCGCGTGGAGCACCTCGTCGAGCAGCTCGCGGTCGCGGCCAAAGAAGAACCCGTCGAAACGAACCTGAAGACCGAGCTCGAGCGGCTTCGCGAGGAATTGAAAGACGGCAAGTTCGACGCCACCGATTGGGAGGCGGCGGATTCACTGAGCAGAGAGCTCGATCGCAAGGCCGATGAAGCAGCGGCGGAGCTCGCGAAGGCCGATGAAGCGGCTCGCCAACTCGAACAGGCGATGGCCAAGGCTCAAGCCGGCGATCGGTTGGATCGCGAGCGAGACGAGCTCGAGCGGGCGCTCATGCAGCTCTCCGATGGGCAGGCAAGCACCCCTCGCGAGGCCCTCGATCAGGCGTTGAAAAATGGTGGGCCTTCAGACGAACTGCCCTCGAGCAACGATCTCAAGAACGGCGAGTCCAAAAGCGCCGGCGCAAAAAACACCGACGCAAAAAGCGGCGGAAAACCCTCGCGCGCCGAGCTCGACGCCCTCAAGAGAGCCATCGCCGCACGGCAAGATCGGCTCGCGCAGTCGTTTGGCCAAAACGACGGTCCACGATTGGCGAAGCAAAGCAAAGGCGAATCGAAGCGCAGCAGTAGCCCCTCGGAACGCGAGGGCGCGAGCGTTCGTGAGCCCGGCGACGGCAACGGCGACGTGGGCCAGGCTGGTCGAGAGCTCTCGGGATCCGCCGCGCACGGTCCCGGCGGCGATACGAAAATATTGTCGGGTGATCGAGCCGAAATCGACCCCGAGAAACTGAAGCTTGCCGCCTCCCCCAAGGGGCACGGAGGTGAAGGGACCGAGCTTTGGGGGCTCGCCGCCGCGGACCCGAAACGGCACGCCGGCGGCGGCCCCGCGCCGAGCCACCCCCAAGGCCTAGCCGGCCACGAGAGCCCCGCCAACCGCGAGGGCGTCGCCTTGCCGCGCAACAAGACGTTGATTCAGCGCTACTTCGATCCACATCCCTGAGGACCCCTTGAGCGAAATCCTGAGCCCCGCCGACGTCGAGAAAGCCGGCCAATCCATTGCTCTGCTCCAGGCGGGGCTGAACCAAGTCCTCCTCGATCAAGGTCTCGTCGTCGAACGCGTCACCACGGCGATTCTCGCGCGCGGGCACATCCTGCTCGAGGGTTTGCCGGGGCTCGGCAAGACCGAGCTCTGCAAAGGGCTGGCGCGGCTGTTGTCGTTGCCCTTCAAGCGCATTCAGTTCACACCCGATCTCCTTCCGGGCGATATCACGGGAACTTGCGTGCTCTCGGGCGACGCTCGCGAGCTCACGTTCCGGGAAGGCCCGCTCTTCGCGTCGGTCGTGCTCGCCGACGAGATCAACCGCAGCTCACCGAAGACGCAGTCGGCGCTGCTCGAGGCGATGCAAGAAGCAAGCGTCACCGTGCTCGGCACGACGTACCCGCTCCCGCGCCCTTTCTTCGTGCTTGCCACGCAAAACCCCATCGAGCTCGAAGGGACGTATCCGCTCCCCGAAGCGCAGCTCGATCGCTTCTTGTTTCGAATTCAAGTGCCCGCCGTCGGCGCGCGAACGATGGCCAAGCTCCTCACCGAAAGGGTGAGGGGTGCGCCTCCTTCGGCAACGCCGGTGCTCGACGCGGCGACGCTCGATGGGATCTTCGCGGCGGTCGATCGCGTGCATTTGCCCGGACCCGTCGCCGACTTCGTGGGTCGACTGGTCGAAGCCACGCATCCCGGCGCCGCCGGCGCCTCGGAAAACGTGCGGCGCTTCGTGCGCTACGGAGCGTCGCCGCGCGCCGCGCTCGCGTTCGCGGCGGCGAGCCGCGCCCTCGCGCTCGCGAAAGGCAAGCCCAACGTCGGCTTCGACGAAGTGAAAGAGATAGCCCTCCCCGTTCTCGGGCATCGCTTGGTGATGGGCTACGAAGCTTCACTCGACAAGATCAGCGCCGAGCAACTCGTGCGCGAAATCATCGAGCACGTCCCCGAGGTCGTCCGTGGTTAGCGTGCTCGCGGCGGCGCTCTTGGCCACGAACCCCGCTATCGAAGTCGCGCTCACGCCCCCTGCCGCGGTGGAGACCGACCCGCCGAGCGCCGCCGTCGAGAACCCGCCCCCCGCAAAGTTCGCCTTCGCGCCGTGGACCCTCACGCAAGTGGGGTCCGACAAAACGAGCGTCGCCGTGAACGCGAGCAGCGCGGCCCCCGATTGGGGGTACGCGCCGCTCCGCGTGTCGGTCGACAATGGGTCCGGTCCGCGGCAGAAAATGACGTTGTCGTTCATCCCCAACGACAACCTGGAGCCCGTCACCAAAACCATCGACCTCGAAGCGGGCGAGCGCCGCTCGTTCGTCCTGCCGGTACCCGTCGAGTATCACTACGGAAGAATCGAGGCGCACGCGCCTTCGATCAATGAACGCGAAGGCGCGCATGTCTATCTCGGAAGCCGAGGTAATGCCCAGCGCCTCGTGCTCTCGCTCGGCACGGAAGAGGAGTTCGAGCGGGCCGTCGGCTTGCTCTCCGCCCGCAGCCCGGCCGACGCTTCCGCGCGCGTCCGCGTGGTGACGCTGCCGATCGCCCTGGCCCCGCTCGAGCTGGCGGCCTACGTCGGCTTCGACGCCGTCACCGTGCCGCACGCCGCGCTCGACGCGCTCTCCGACGGCGCTCGGCGTGCGCTCGAGGCCTACGCGGCAACCGGCGGCGTCGTCATCGCACCGAACGCGGGCCGGCAATCCGCGGAATATTTCCCTCTCGCAACGCCAAAGCCCGGGCAACTCGTCGACTACGGGCTCGGCGCCGTGCTCTCGTGTCCGAGCTGCGGCAAGCTGCCGTTTTCTGACGTCGAGGCGGGCGCCTTGCGGCACCAGATCGCCGCACATCCGAAGAGCCCCGCACCCGACAACCACGAAAGTAGGCTGGACGACGACCCCGACGACGACACGTTCATCGGCGCCGCCCTGCTTCCCCAAGCGCGAGCCCCCATGGGCACGTTCATGAGCATCATCTTCGTCTTCACGCTCCTCATCGGCCCGGGCAGCATCTGGGTCGCGCGTAGACGCGGACCCGTCGCGCTCCTCGTCACCATTCCCGGCACGGCGTTCGTCACGTGCCTGCTCATCGTGAGCTGGTCGCTCGCGAAAGACGGCTTTACCATCCACGCGTCGTCGCACGGCTACACCGAGCTCGATTCGCGGCACCACCGCGCGATCACCGCCGGCGTCACCGCCTACTACGCCAACCTCGCACCTTCGAAGACGCAGTTCGATGCCCTCACGGCCGTCATCGGGTCGGGAGGCGGCGGATACGGACGCGAGGACTACGGCGCCGCGCTCGATTGGGGTGCGTCGATCGCCGCCGGCCGCGCTTTTTTGCCTTCGCGTACGTACCGGGAGTGGGGCTACCTCGCGGTCCTGCCGACGCGCGCGCGCATCACCTTGAAGCCCGGTCCATCGGGTCCCGTTCTACAGAACGCGCTCGGCCTGAACATCGAGCGGATCGTCGTAGCCACCGCCGGGCAGCTCTACGAGGTCCGAAAGCTCGGGGACGGTGCCGAAGCGACGGCTACGCCCCTCGCCGAATCGGGCGAATTTCCGGGCGAGCTCTGGGGCGACGACCGCATGAGCCGCCCAACGCTCGAACGTCGCAACCGAAAGCTCGAAGGGGGCGAGTTCCTCGCCACCGTGGACGGGTCTGGATTTCTTCCGAGCGGGGGTCTCACCCCGAACCACCACAAGAGCACCCACGTCGTGCGAGGAGCGTTCGAATGAGCCTGCTCGAGGTCAACGGTCTCCGCCGCCAATTCGGGCGCCTCTCCGCCGTCGACGGCGTGACGTTTTCGCTGGACGCAGGCAACATCTTCGGGTTCATCGGGCCGAACGGCGCCGGCAAGTCGACGACGATGCGCATCATCGCCACCCTCGACGTGCCGAGCGCCGGCGAGGTGCTGCTCGACGGCAAAAACGTCGTCGATCATCCCGACGCCGCGCGGCCGCTCATCGGCTACATGCCCGACCGCTACGGTACCTACGACGACATGACCGTC
>DATEMX010000003.1:0-2266 GCA_035275365.1 Polyangiaceae bacterium
CGTGGTCGAGAAAGCCGATTCGAGCGCCGGGCAGGCGGCTGGCGAGGCGCGAGAAAAAGCGGAAACCGGAAGCGGCTGGTACGCGTGGCTCGCACGCGGAGGCTTGGTCGCAAAAGGCGTGTCCTACGGGATCGTCGCAGCCCTTGCGATCGGTGTCGCGATCGGCACCGGTGGGGAAACGACGAGCCGCCAGGGTGCGCTGGCGACCCTCGCGCAAGAGACGTGGGGGAAAATTGCGCTAATCGTCCTCGCAGCTGGGTTCGCCGCGTATGCGCTTTGGCGTTTCATTCAGGCTCTTGCCGAGCGAGAAGACGATGACGACGAAAAGGCGACGCTCAAGAAGTGGGGCAACCGCGCGGGCTACGTCGGGCGAGGGCTCATCTATGCGAGCTTGACGTTCACGACGGTCAAGCTCCTCGTCGACGCAGGCCAGCAACAGTCGCAGAGCGCAAAGGCGCAGCAGACGACGGCGACAGTGCTTGACTGGCCGGCAGGGCGGTGGCTCGTAGGTATCGGAGGCTTATGCGTCCTTGGCGCGGGGTTGTGGAACGCCTACCGGGCTATCACGAAGAAGTTCGAGGACAAATGGCGTACCGGCGAGATGAGCGAGACGGAACGAACGTGGGGCGGGCGAGCGGGTGTCGTCGGTCACCTTGCCCGAGCCGTCGTGTTTGCGCTCATTGGAATCTTCGTCATCAAGGCGGCTCTCGAATACGATCCGAGCGAGGCGATTGGACTCGACGGGGCCTTGCAGAAGGTGGCCGACGCAGCCTACGGGCCGTATCTCCTCGGCCTGACCGCAGCCGGCCTCCTGTGCTACGGCCTCTTTTGTCTTGCCGACGCTCGCTACCGCGACGTTTCTGTCAATAGCTCGGACGGCGGGCGCGCGGCGAGGCCGACGTCGAGGCAGTCCGTTCGGCGCACGATGAATCACCGGCTCGACGGTGCCTCTTCAGTCGATCGATGATCGCGCGGCGGTCTGGGTCGCGACCCATCGCATCGCTGCACTGAACGACCCGTCCGTCTGGCTCGGATATATCGACAAGGTCGGCGCGGTGTGGATCGTCCTCGCGGTCGTCGTCGGCGTCGCTCTTCGATTCGGTCTCGCTCGCACCTTCGGTCTGACCTTGCTGACGGCGGCGACGACGTTTGCGGCCGACAGCGTCTGCTTCGGACTCAAGGACATCACCGACCGAACGCGCCCGTTCGTCGCCCACCCGCAAATCGACCCGTTGTATGTCGTCCACTCGAGCTCGTTTCCCGCGGGCCACGCCGCAACCGCGTTCGCCGGAGCAACGCTTCTCTCATACGTCGCTCCTAAGGCGATGCCGGGATTTTTTGCCCTGGCAGTGTTGATCGCCTGCTCGCGTGTGTACGTCGGGGTCCATTACCCGAGCGACGTGATCGCGGGCGCGATCGTCGGGGCCGCCGCCGGGGCCGTCGCGATTGGCGTGGTCGCTTTTGCCCGACGCCGTAGCGCCGAGACCGGGAGAGCGCGTCCTCGAGGGCGCTCCGTAGGAGGCTTGAGCTCTGCCTTGCGCCGCTGACGACGCCCGGCACACGGAGTACAGCAAACGTGAAAGCCAGCACGGTCACGCTTGTCGGTTTCGAGAGTCCGCCTCAGGCGAGCTTCGAGACTTTTGAATCCGACGCAGCCGTATCGTCAGGGAAGCAAAGCATGACCTTCCCCAGTGAGTGATCGCCACCGAAGGTGTTCGGATCGACCTCGAGGTCGATGCATGAGTCCCATCGCCGCGTGTTCGCGGTGCTCGCTTACCTCCGAGCCGCCATCTATCCACCGTGCCAAAACTTCCCGAACTCCTCGCCGCCCTCCGATCTCGCCTCTGGCCACGACTGCCCTTCTGTTTCTGTCGAAGATGTTGGAACGTGCTTCGCTCGTATGTCCCGCTCCGTCCGCTTGGCAAGCACGCCTTCATACAGTGAGACGACGCGGCTCGCGATCATGTCCCAGGCATAGCCAGCGCGGATCTGCGCGTACGCCGCTTCGCCTCGCGCGCGGCGCTCCCGAGCAGTGTTGACCACCTCGATGAGAGTGGCGGCGAGCCGGGCCTCCTCGTCGGGATCGACGAACCACCCGCTAGGACGTCCGGGGGAGGTATTCACGAAAGAGAGCGGTCCGCCCGTCGGGGTCGCGATCACAGGTAGCCCGCAGGCCATCGCCTCGAGGTAGACCTGGCCGAAGGGCTCGTCGACCGATGGGGCTACGAGCACATCGGCTGCATTGAGCCCCTCGGGCAGATCATCG
>DATEMX010000004.1:0-3928 GCA_035275365.1 Polyangiaceae bacterium
GGCGGCCGGTTCAATTCGGGAGCTCCCGTCGCGCCGCCCCGACCTGGCCCCAGCGTGTTCCCTCGGGCGGAGGCCATCCCCCGGGCCCCGGCCCCGCCCGTCGACAAAGGCGATCCGACGGCCCCGCTGCGCGAGCAAATCGAACAGCTCCGGCGAACGATCGCGACGCGAGACGCCGAAGCACGCACCCTCGTCACTCAACGCGATGCGCGCATCGCCGACCTCGAGGCGGCGCGGATGGAGTTGGCCAAGCGCGAGGCACAAGCGGGCGATCTCGAGCGTCAGAGCGAAGGGCGCGCCGCGCGCATCGCCGAGCTCGAGAAAGAGCTCGCGTCCTTGCGTATCGTTTCTGACGCCTCGGGCGACGATCTCAAGCAGATTCGAGGTATCGGCCCTGCGTTCGAACGCGAGCTTCGTCGCAATGGCGTTCGCACGCTTGCGCAGATCGCCACCTGGACATCGTCCGATGTCGACACCATGGCCCGCAAGATCAGAGCAAAACCCGAGCGCATCCGGCGCGACGATTGGGTGGGCCACGCGGCCCAGCTCGTCGCCGCCGCCGCGAAGCCAAAGGTGGATAAGCAACAGGGCTGAGCCATACGGCGAACTCGGGGGGACCTACCCGAGAGAGGCATGCACATCATCAACGTGCGCAAGAGGAGCGCGGCGCCGCGATCGGCCGTCGTGGGCGTCCTCGCATGGGCTTGTTCGGGCGACACCGCGCGCGACGCATCCGACGCCCGTTCATCGTTTGTCGCTGGCCAAGGAGGCGCGGGCTTCGTCGAAGGTCGAGGCTCCACGGAAGGTGGAGCCTCGGGCGACGGAGGGGGATCGCCGGGGGATGCGACCGTTCCCCAACGCTCGCCCGTCATCGATGCGGCAGTGGCCGCCGACGCGGAGCTCGACGCAAGCGTCGACGGCGCGCGAGCCGACAGCGCGCCGTCGGATCCCCCGGGCCAGCAGAAGGCGATCATCGGCGTGGGCTACGGCGGCATTCGCCTCGTGTCGACCGATCAAGGCGCCACCTGGCATCATCGCGCCTCGTTCGCGGCCGACGGCGGAGACGACGAAAATCTGCTGCGCGCGGTCGTCTACGGCAGGGGCTTGTGGATCGCCACGGGGTGGAAGCTCGTAACCTCGACTGATGGCCGCGAGTGGATCGATCGCGGCATGCTCACGAACCTCCCGGAGCCCCGGCCTGCGTGCAACATCATCGAAGGTCTCGCGTTCAAAGACGGCGTCTTCTACGCCGCGTGCACCCTCTACACCGGTCAAGGGACCGTCTATCGCTCCAACGACGGTCTCGGGTGGACGAAATTGTCGGAGATCGGCAGCACGGGAGGGCACCTCTTTCTCACCTACCGCGGCGGCCAGTTCGTGGCTCATGGCGACAGCAAGGCGAGCTTTCAATCGACCGACGCGACGACGTGGTTGCCCCTCGGCGTCGAGCAAGCGACCTACTGCGACGCTCAGTGGAAGCCGCAATCGGTATGTGGTGACGCGAGCTGGTTCGAGGGCGGCATCTCCCTCAAGCCCGAATGGAAGGGCAAAATCATGCGCTCGGTGGACGGAGCCAAGGCCGTCCAAGTGTACCTGGACGACCAGGGCAACACGATCTACCGGGGGCGCGCCTTCGCCGAAGGCTACGTCGCTCGCTAGATGAGCGAAATCACCTCCAGGCCCACCAGCCCAGATCGCCCATCTACGTCGCGTGCTCTCAGGGCTTCTTCGTTGGCGGTGTTGCCGGCTTCGGAGGGGTCACTCCGAGGACGGGCTTCGCGACGGGCTTCGGCTTGGCCGGCGCGATGGCGCCGGCGGTCTTGGCCGCCGGGGGTGCGCTCGTAGCTGCCGCACCGGTCGCGGTGGCGGTGGCGGCGGGCGTTGCCGGGGTCGTTGGGGTCGGCGTGGTGGTCGATTCGGACGTCGCGCTGTCCATCACTTGCGACGCAGCGCTCACGGCGCCAACCGCACCCACGACGAGGCCTACGATGAGCACCAGCACGCCGCCGCATTTGCCCCAGAAGGCCGTCCACGAGTTGACGAGGTCGCCACCTTGCGTCCGCATGGACTTGAGATCGACCACCTGCGAAACGCTGCGGCGGAACCAACCGACGACGCGCACTTGCTGCTGCATGAGGCGACCGACCCGGCGCGTCGCGAACCACCAGTTACCGAGGCCGCCGAGCGGTGATTCGTAGTTGATGACCATGAGACCGCCCTGCCGATCTTCGATCATGACGTCTTCGCTGAGCTTGCCGCCGGCAGCGGCGCGACCGATGACCGTGCCGTCGAGCATGACGGGCTTGCCTTTGAGCGGCGACGCGTAGGGATCGCTCATGAGATCGATCACGTGCAAGTAGGGCGGCTCGCCGAGCGACGGATAGCTGTAGAAGCCCTTGATCGTCATCCCCAGGCCAATGCCGAAGATGATGAGGCCACCGAAGGCGCCAGCGAGCGTATGTTGGCCGATGACGAGGCTCCCCAGCGACAAGATCCCGAACATCACCCCGAGAATGTGGGGAGCGAAGTACGCCACTACCTCGAAGAGGAACGTGCTGTACATGCGTCCCATGTCGAGGGCTTGGCCCGATGCGTCGACCTTGTCGAACGAGAGGAGCGCGCGCTGCCCGAGAGCCTGCGCTTGCTCGCCGAGAGCGCGGATGCGCTTGCCCGTGAGCGGGTGCGTCGACCCGAACTCGCTCACCGCGGCCCAAGGATTGTAGAGATCGAACAGCATGACCTTCTCGATCCGTCGCACGCCATCGAGCGTCACGGGGACGTCCGCCGGCACGGCGCCGGCGTGGCCCTGCGCTCCCGCGTACCCCTGCGCTCCCGCGTAGGCGGGTTGCGCCCCGCCCGGCCCCTGTTGGTTGATCGCTTGGTAGGCGTAGCCGGTGCCGGAGGCAGACTTGGGATCGGCCACGCCAAGCGCGCGCGTTCCCCCGAGGAAGCGTTGACTGAACGGCGTCGGTTCGAGCTTGGTGAGGCCGTAGGCGATCTTGATGAGGGCCATCGAGAGGGCGTTCGGATTGTTGGTTTCTACGCCCGCGAAGCTGTCGGCGTAGTACTCGCGCGTCCGCGACAGGAAGAGGAGCATGTAGTTGCCCATCCACCAGAAAACGAGCGCCACGAGGGCGATGGGGTACGCCGGCCGGGAGTTGTTCTTCCCGCGGATGTTGCGCGCGATGACGTAGGTGTTCCAGAGGATGTTGAGCAGCGTGCTGGCGATCGTCATCACGATGAAATCGCGATGCACGATGTGGCCAAGCTCGTGAGCGTAGACGGCCTTGAGCTCCTCGTCGTCGAGGTAGTACATGAGCCCTCGCGTCGTGACCAGACGCGCGTTGTTCGCGTAGCTCCCATAGCAGTAGGCCTGCGGAGTCATGTCGTCGATGAACTTGAGACGCGGAACCTTGATGCGGTGGCGCTGACAAACTTGTTGCACGAACGCCGCCACGCCCGGTCGGTATTGCCCGAGCTCCTCGATCGCCATCGGCCGCGCCGAGTAAAACCAGCGCTGAACGAGATCCATGATGAAGGGCGAAATGAGCCAGACCAAGGCGGACCACACGACGGTGGCCCCGATCCCAATCGCCAGAGCGGGGAGGAGCTCGATATCTCGCGTGCTCACCGCGACGCCGACGAACGTGGCGAACACGAACCCGCACAAGAACGTCAGCGTCGCCAAGGACGCGAAAATGGTTTTGCCCTTCATGGCCACTACCTTAGCCCAAAGTTTTCCGGCGCCACACGCGTTTTCAGGCTTGGCGCCGGTGTCGGTTTCGCCCCGCGTCTTTGGCGCGCTTCAAGAGAGGGAGTAACAGCACCACGAACTCTTCGCCGCCGAAGCGGCCCAGGATGTCGGTCCTCTCTCCGGAGCGTACAAAGCGCGACGGCCAGCCGGAAAAGCCGGCTGGCCGTCGCCATT
>DATEMX010000005.1:0-2369 GCA_035275365.1 Polyangiaceae bacterium
TGAAATCCCCGGAGAGTCCGTAGTTCGGGGGGCGATGTCGTACCTTCGTTCTACCTTGGCGAGTGCCGTCCTCCTGGCGACCGCTTGTCAAACGGCCGCGGCCGACAACCACCCGGCGGCGGCCGCGAGTGCGGAGCCGCCGGCACACGCCGCGGCGGCGCCCGTGGGGAGCGAATCTGCGCACGACAAGGCGCCGAAGAAGGCCGACCCGAATCGCTCGTACACACTGCCCTTCGTTCGCGATCCGGACACCGAAGACCCGAGTGACAGGGCTCGAGCGTTCCTGCGAGACGTGACGCGCGACAACGCGAGCTTCATGCGCAGCCACGACGCGAAGTTCTTCAAACCGTTCGCCGACGCGCAGAAGCCTCGCGCGACCGTGGTGGCGTGCTCCGACTCGCGCGTTCAATCACCCGCCTTCGACGCTTCGCCCGAAAACGACCTCTTTACCATCCGCAACATCGGCAACCAGCTCGCCACGGCCGAAGGGTCGGTCGAATATGGAGTCGAACATCTGAAGACGCCCGTCCTCCTCATCGTGGGGCACTCGGGATGCGGCGCCGTCAAGGCCGCGATGGGGGACTTCTCGTCGCAGCCCGGGCCGGTGCGGCGCGAGCTCGCGACGATCGATCTCTCGCCCCTCGCGGCCAAGGGCGACGGCAAGAAAGACGGCAAAGAAGGCCGCCCATCGGAAAAGCGCGAAGCAGAGAAGGGGCGCGGGTCCGATACCGTCGCGTGGATGGAGGCCGTTGTCGTGAACGTGCACCACCAGGTGGCCGCCGCGTTGGAGCGCTACGCCGAGCGCGTGGCGATCCACGATCTGGTCGTCGTCGGAGCGGTCTACGATTTTCGCAATGACACGCGCCTCGGCTTTGGCTCGTTCAACATCGTCAACGTGAATGGCCACACCGACGCCGCCAAGATCGGCGCGTTCACCAAAGCTCTGGACGAGCGCGCGCCTTCGGGGGAGCGCGCGAGCAGCGAGCGGCTGGGCGATCGAACGGCGTCGAGCTTCGGGGCTTTGGCGAAGGCGACGACGGCCCACGAAGGGCACTCCACGACCGCCTCGCGCTGATCGCTCGCGAACCTCTTCGCGCTCGGCTCCGAGCTCGGAACCCCTGCATTTGCGAGACGCGCCCGATGTAGTATCACCAGCTCATGGCGCGTGTGCCCATCGGAGTCGGTCTCGTGGGGTGGGGTTTGGCCGGTCGCGCGCTACACGCGCCCTTCATCAAGGTGACGCCCGAGCTCGAGCTCGTGGCGGCGGTGACGTCGCGCGAAATCGACGCGGCGGTGTTTCCCTCGACGAAGCGGGTCGATTCACTCGACGACCTCCTCGACATCGAGGGCATCGATCTCGTGGTCATCGCCACTCCCAATCGGCTTCACGTGGAGCAGTCGCTCCGCGCGCTCGCGTGCGGCAAGCACGTCGTGTGCGACAAGCCGTTGGCCGAAACCGCCGCGGAAGTGCGCACCCTCATGGCCGCTGCGGCCGCGGCCGATCGCCTCTTGGTGCCCTACCAAAATCGGCGATGGGACGGTGACTTTCGTACCCTGAAGGCCCTGCTCGCGTCGGGGCAGCTCGGCAAGGTCCACTACTACGAGAGCCGGTGGTCGAAGTACCAACCCGTACCGCGCGAGCGCGTGGCCTGGAAGGCAGAGCCTCGCTTCGGGGGCCCTCTCTACGATCTCTTTCCGCACTTGATCGATCAGGCCATCGTCCTCTTCGGGCGTCCGTCGCGCGTCTTTGCGCGCATCGACCAGAATCGTCCCACCGGGACCGTCCACGATCGCGCGGCTGTCGTCCTCGAATATGACGACGGCCCCGAGGTCGTTTTGGAGGTCGATCTGCTCGACGCCTTCGGCGGGCGAAAATGGCAAGTGCGCGGGCTCCTCGGCTCTTTCGAAAAGCGCGGATTCGATCCCCAGGAGGCGCGCCTCGTTGCCGGCGAGCTCCCGAACGCTGCCGACTGGGGGAGGGAAGGCGCTGAGAGCTACGGCATGCTCCGGCGCGCCACAGGGCCCGGCGAACCGGTGGTCACCGCCGCCGGTGACCACCGGCTCTTCTATCACGGCATCGTCGACGCCATCGTTCACCACGCCCCACCTCCCGTGACGCTCGACGACGTGCTCTGCCAGACGGAGATCATCGAAGCTGCGTCGCGTTCGAACGCGACGCGACAGGTCGTCGCCCTTGGGCCGCCTTTGCCGGAGAAATGAACGCGCGCGCTCGGGGTAGGGGACTTCGGGCGCACGGTCGTAGTGGGCTATCACCTGGTCCAAGTCAGCGAATTGGCCGTCGTCTTAGCGGTCGTCAAATCAACCTTGCCTGCGACGGGCGAGGAATGGATCACTGCAATCGAACGAGC
>DATEMX010000006.1:0-3325 GCA_035275365.1 Polyangiaceae bacterium
TGGCGCGGGTGTTGAGGTGGTGGCTTCGACAGGCCCTGTCAAATCCTCTCGAGGCTCGCAGGCAGCAACCATGAGGATCCAACCAAACTCTTGGCGGGCTTGGCGGCCTTGGCGATGACCGAAATCATCTCCATACCCTCACAGCCCAAGCCGTCGTCGCGACCGCTTTGATGTTAGTCGAAGTCCTCAATTTTCCAGGCGCCGTGCTCGCGTACGAGTTGGACGGTGCCACCCGCGCCGTAGGCCATGGTCGCGCGGTCGCCCGTCTCCTCGAAGCGGGCCGTCGCGAGGGCGGCTTTGAGCGCGGTCGTGATGCGGAGCATCTCTTCTTTTTGAGAGCCCTCCCACGCGGCGCGAAGCTTCTCCGCATCGAGGCCCTCGAGGTGGCCGTCCGGCACGAAGCGAAGCATGACGTCGTAGCGCTTGCGCTCGAAAGCCCGCAAGAAGGCCTCGACCGACTGCTTCGGCGACGTCTGCCCGTAAAGGTTGATGGCCGAGCCGTCGAGCTTCCAGCGGCCCTCCTCGTAGACGAGCGTGATGGTCTCCCCCTTGGGCGAAGTCACCGTGGCGGTGACCACCGGATCGCTCGACGGGCGCGCGAGCGCCCGGGCAATGTCCTTCATCTCGGGGGCGTTCTCGCCGACCATGCGCCGGAAGGCGTCGAGCGAAATGCTCCGCTTGGCTTCGCTCGAAAGCAGCTTGTAGGCATCGTCCGGGCGGCCCTCGTCGAGCGCCTTGGCGTAGCTGCGCAAAGTGTCGCTCGGCCCCTGCTGCATCGCTCCGGAGCGGCAGCCCACGACCAGGAGGAACGTCGCAAAAATGGACGGAACGAGGCTGCGCACGCCCGTTCCGTAGCACAGAACCCTCGGCGTCGTCATCGAGCCCGCTCGTCGAACGGTCTGCCGAACCGTTTGCCCGGCGGCGCTCGATAGATGCAGTCTCGAGCCTCCTAGTGCTAGCTTCCACCTATGGCCGCCAATTCCCCCCCAGCGTCAGGTCCGGTGGTGGATACCGTTCCGATTCTCCCCCTTCGCAACAGCGTGCTCTTTCCGATGTCGGTCGTGCCCATCAACGTGGGGCGGCCGCGCAGCGTTCGACTCGTCGAAGATTTGTTGGGCCGCGAGCGGGCCCTCGTGGGCATCGTCAGCCAAAGGAGCCCCGAGCTCGACGAGCCGACGTTCAAGGACCTCTACGAAATCGGAACGCTCGCGCGCGTGGTCAAAGTGATTCGCCTGGGGCAGAGCAACTACAGCGTTGTCTTGAACGGCCTCGGTCGATTCCGAGTGACCGGTCCCGGCGGGCTCGAGCCCTACATGCGCGCGAGGATCACGCGCGTGAGCGAGGCGCTCTGCCGCGACGTCGAGCTCGACGCGCTCGGCACGAGCCTGCGCGAGTCGACCCGCGAAGTCCTCGGGCTCATGCCCAACCTGCCAAAGGAAACCGCGGGCATCCTCGACAACGTGCGCGAGCCCGGCGCTCTGGCCGATCTCATCGCTTCGAACTTCCCCCAAGAGCACGCGTCGGTCTCCGACAAACAGCAGATCCTCGAGGCCTTCGACGTGAAAGCGCGAGTGAGGCTCGTTCTGGCGATGGTGGGCCGGCAGCTCGAGGTGCTCAAGGTCAAAAAAGAAATCTCTTCGATGGTGCAAGAAGAGATGGGAAAATCGCAGCGCGAATACATCCTGCGCCAGCAGGCCAAGGCAATCCGCGAAGAGCTGGGCGAGGGCGGAGACGACGACGAGATCGAGGAGCTTCGCGAGCGCCTGAGGCGTGCGCAGCTATCGGCCGAAGCGGACAAGATCGCGCGCAAGCAGCTCACGCGGCTCTCGTCGATGCAGCAGCAGTCGGCGGAGTTCAATGTCACCAAGACCTACCTCGAGTGGCTCGCCGATCTGCCGTGGCAGAAATCGACGCCCGACCGCATCGAGGTGTCCGACGTGCGGCGGTGCCTCGACGAAGACCATTTCGGGCTCGAGAAGGTGAAAAAGCGCATCGTCGAATACGTTGCCATTCGCAAGCTCCGCAAGGACAAGAAGGGCCCCATCCTCTGCTTCATCGGCCCCCCCGGTGTCGGCAAGACGTCTCTCGGTCGATCGATCGCTCGATCCATGGGGCGGCGCTACGGCCGCATCGCGCTCGGCGGTGTGCGCGACGAAGCCGAGATCCGCGGCCATCGCCGCACCTATGTGGGCGCGCTCCCGGGCCGCATCATGCAGGCGCTGAAGAAGGCCGGTACGAAGAACCCCGTGCTCGTCCTCGACGAAGTCGACAAACTCGGCGTCGACATGCGCGGCGATCCCGCCGCGGCGCTCCTCGAGGTGCTCGATCCCGAGCAGAACGTCACCTTCCAAGATCACTACATCGATTGCGCCTTCGACGTCTCGCAGGTCACGTTCTTGGCGACAGCCAACAGCTACGAGACCATCCCGCCTCCGCTCCTCGATCGCATGGAGGTCATCGACGTGAGCGGCTACACGCGCAACGAGAAGCTCAACATCGCGCGCGAATTCTTGATCCCCAAGCAGCTCTCCGAGCACGGGCTCACCGACGAGCGGCTCGAGTTCTCGACCGACGGCATTTCGTCGCTCATCGATCACTACACGCGAGAAGCGGGCGTGCGAAACCTCGAGCGCGAGGTGGCTTCGATGTGCCGCCACGTGGCCGTTCGGCTGGCCGAGGGTGAAGACGTTCACGAGAAGGCCACCTCCGAGCTCGTGGAAAAAGTGCTCGGCCCGCAGCGCTACCAGTCGGAGGTCGCCGAGCGAAAGGGCGAGCCCGGCGTGGCCACCGGGTTGGCCTGGACACCCGCCGGAGGGAAAATCCTCTTCATCGAAGCGTCGAAGATGCCCGGCAAGGGCAACACCACGCTCACCGGTAACATGCGCAACGTCATGCAAGAGTCGGCCACGACCGCCATCTCGTTCGTCCGGTCGCGCGCCGATCGGTTGATGCTGCCCGACGAGTGGCTCAAGCTCATCGACCTGCACGTGCATATCCCGCAGGGCGGCATCCCCAAAGACGGGCCGAGCGCGGGCGTGACGGTCTTCGCGGCGGTCGCGTCGCTCTTGCTCGACTGCCCCGTCAAGCCCGACGTCGCTATGACCGGCGAGATCACGTTGCGCGGCAACGTGCTGCCCGTAGGAGGGGTCAAAGAGAAGATCCTCGCCGCCCACCGCGCCGGGCTGCGCACCGTGCTCATCCCGTACCGAAACGAGCGTGACCTCGAGGACGTTCCAGCCGAGGTCCGGGCGGACCTCGACATCAAGCTCATTCGTCGCATGGACGAGATCCTCAGCCTCGTTCTCGATGCACCTCGGCCCAAGCC
>DATEMX010000007.1:0-7699 GCA_035275365.1 Polyangiaceae bacterium
CTCATCTCCCCTCCCTTGGCGATTTTGGAGATTGGCAGCGACTGGAGAACGCTCAAGGCAGCGGGGTCCCCCTTTACGAGAGGGCGAGGCTCGTTTAGCCATTGGGTCGGTGAGCGCTCGTTCTCGTTGGCAAAAGGTGGCCCTTGGGTTCTGGCTCGTGGGTGGGAATGTCGCCGGAGGCCCGCTCGGGTGCGGCGCAGGCGCCGCCCCTTCCGGCCCAGCCAAGACCGGTGGTGATGACGCCCTCAAAGCCGAAGGGAGCGAGGTCGTCGAGATGGCCGGCCAGCCCGCGGCGTCGGCTTCGCGCGTCCAGTGCGACGACGGCTCGTGTTTCTCGTGCGGTGAGGCGCTGTGCCTCGCCGGATTCTATTGCTCGGCTTCCAAGGCCGGCCACGGTTGCGCTTGGACGCCGTCGTGCGGCGCAAAGGCGAGCTGCGCCTGCCTCAAAGCCGCCCTGCGCGACGAGCCGAGCTGCTCCTGTCAGGAACGGGAAGGCGGCGTCTTCGTGACGTGCGACGGAGCGAAGCTCTAACACTACCGCCGCAGACTTTGGCGGGAGCAGATTCATGCTCGGTCATTAGCCGTCGGAGAGAAAGCAATCTTTCACGACGCCGACCGGCACGTCGGCGTTCGATTGCCACTGGCCGTTGGTCGCCCACCGAACGTCGACCGATTTGAGCTTGCCGTCGACGTGCATCTTGCAGTTAGCGACAAAACGAATGTGCTCGGTCCCGAAGACGGGCGGGTCGATGACGAGCCTCTGGCGTAGGGCGGGGTCGTTGAAGAGGCCCGCCACCAAGATGAGCGCGTCGTCGGTGGTCTTGTAGGGGGCCAGTATATCGTTGTTTCCGGCCGGCTTCGACCAGCGCTGCGTTTTCGACTCGTACTCGCAGTGGTGATCCTTGAGCTCCTCGGCGCTCGCGCAAGCGAGTGCCTTGGCATCGGTCGAGACGAGCGTGATGGAGACGTCGGTGTCTTGCCCTTCGTTGAACGTGCGCGCAGGCGCATTCCTACGGCGGTAAAAAGCCTCCGAGTAGAGGGCGAAGAGAAAAAGCCCGGCCACGACCCAGGTGGCGTATTTACGAATCTCGCTCGGTTCCACGCCGGACCGATCTACTTGAAGTTGTCGCTGCCGGCGACCACAAACATGCTGACCAACGGTGTGAAACTCGTCTTCGATCACTACTGGCGTAAGGAGTCGGAGAAGCAACCCGAGGCGCCCACGGCGCAAGGAGGACGAACTCGGGGGTGACGACTGCCGCTCCATCGTGTAGAACGCCGTCACCATGGGAAGCCCGCAAGACCCCCGAGATCGTCACCGCGAAAAAGCACGCCGCGCCAAGAAGAACGCGCGCTACGACGCCAAGAAGGCCGCCGAAGCGTCGGCCTCGGTCGGCCAGAAGCCTGCAGCTGCGGCGGCGAAATCGGTCGCCGCCAAGGCGCCCGCGGCCAAGGCTGCGCCGGCCAAGTCCGCTGCGGCCAAGTAACACTACTGCCGCAGACTTTGGCGGGAGCAGATCACGATCATCCAAAATGGCTGAGGCCCAACGTAAATGCGGCGAGGCTGTCGGAATCATCTAGTTCGGACCGAACGAGCCGCCACCCCTTAAGACCGCTCGAGCATCAGAGCACCCAAATCTGCCGTTCGGTCAGCCCTTGAGTTGACGTATTCCCGCTCGGGCGATCGATCTGGTAGCGAGAAATCCGCGACAGTAGTGGTAAGCTGCGGCCTGCGTTCGCTACGGCCAGAAACCCACGGCGGGGCAACGCCGGTCGCCCGCACGCTTTTGTCAGGCGCGCGCGATCTTGGAGAGTGCCGCGATGAGCGCGCGGGTATCGTCGGGCGTTCCCACGGTGATTCGAAGTCCGTCTTTCAGCGCGTCTGTCGCGAAGTAGCGCACCAAGACGCCTTCTTCGCGAAGCGCGCGGTAGAGCTCGCCCGCGTCGCGTGAAGTGCTGCGCGCGAAGACGAAGTTGGCTTGGCTTGGAAGCACGACGAACCCCAGCGATCGGAGCTCGGCGACGAGCGTTTCGCGCGCAGCGCATACCTTGGCCGCGTTGGCTTGCATCCACGCGTAGTCGCCCAGGGCGGCGCGGGCGGCGACGAGGCTCAAGCGATCGAGGTTGTAGGAGTCCTTCACCTTGTTGAGCTCGCCGATGATCTCGGCGCTCGCGAAGCCGAGGCCGATGCGCATGCCCGCGAGCGAGAACGATTTGGAGAATGTGCGGAGCACGACCAGATTCGGGCAGCGGCCGAGGAGCGAGAGCGCCGAGGGTGAAGCGGCGCCGCCGGCCCCGCCCGCGAAGTCGATGTAGGCTTCGTCGACGACGACGAGACCGCGCGTGCCGGCCGCGAAGCGCTCGATGGTCGACAAAGGCGTGAGCGTTCCCGAGGGTGAGTTGGGGTTGCAGATGATGTTGAGGCGCGCGCCCTTCGCCAAGAGCTCGCCCTCGGGGAGCGAAAAGTCGGCTGCAAAAGGTACCGTCTTCGGCGTCGCGCCCTGAATCGCCGCCAGCGTGTCGTAGAGGGTGTACGTAGGCGTGGGGTAGGCCACCGACGACTCTTGCCCGGCATCGACCGACGCGCGAAACAGCATCGTCAAAAGGTCGTCGGAACCATTGCCGGCGATGATGCACTCCGGTGAGACGCCGTAGACATCGGCGGCTTTGCTCCGCAGCTCTCGGGCGATCGGATCGGGATAAAGGCGCAAATCGCCGCTCACCGCGTGGGTCAGGGCCGAGAGGACCTCCGGCGACGGGGGATAGGGATTTTCGTTCGTGTTCAGCTTGATGTAGCTTCGGTCGCGTGGCTGCTCACCGGGAAGGTATCCCGCCATCGACTGGATGACCGACCGCACGTAGGGGCTCTGGGCGTTCACGACGACGGAACATAAACCAACTTTTCCCGAGCACGGCAAGGCAAGAAGCAGCCAAATCTGGCAAAGTCGACGCGAGCGGCGCGCCCGCTCGAAGGGGCAAGAAGAAGACCATGATCGATTTCCAGCTTTCCGAAGAACAGAAGGCGCTCGTGGAGACGGCGCGTCGTTTCGCCAAGGAGCAAATCATCCCCATCGCGGCGGAATGCGATCGCGATGCTCGCTTCCCGATGCAGGTGTTCGAGCGCGCGTGGGAGATTGGGCTCGTCAACACCACCTGCCCCGCCGAATATGGCGGAGCCGCGCTAGGTGAGCTCGAAAACGCCCTCATGGCCGAAGAGCTCGCCTATGGATGTTCGGGCATCCAAACGAGCATCCTCGCCAACGTCCTCGCTCTGACGCCCATCAAGCTGGCCGGCAACGAAGGCCAGAAAAAGAAGTACCTTGGCTTGCTCACGAGCGAACCGGTGATGGCAAGCTACGCCACGAGCGAGCCGGGCGCCGGCAGCGACGTCGCCGGCCTCTCCACGCGCTTTACCAAGCACGGCGACGACTACGTCCTCTCCGGCCAGAAGTGCTGGATCACCAACGCCAGCTACGCGCGCTTCTACGTGGTGTTCGCTACCTCCGATCCCGCATCGAGACACAAAGGAATCGCGGCGTTCATCGTCGATCGCGACGCGCCGGGAGTCAGGCCCGGCAAGAAGGAAGACAAGCTCGGACAGCGCGCGAGCGATACCGCCGTCCTCCACCTCGACGAGGTCAAGATACCGAAGGAAAACCTCCTGGCCGGCGAAGGGGCCGGATTCAAGTTGGCCATGGAGACCTTCAATCAGACCCGCCCCGACATCGCCGCCGCGTCGGCGGGCGTCATGCGCCGCGCCCTCGACGAGTCGGTGGCCTACGCGAAAGAGCGCAAGACCTTCGGCGTGCCCATCGGTCAGCACCAGCTCGTGCAAGCGATGCTCGCCGAAATGGCCATTCGTCTCGAGGCGACGCGCCTGCTCTACATGAAGGCCGCCTACAACCTCGACCACGGTGTGCGCGATCCCATCGTGTCGAGCTACGCCAAGGCCTTCGGGGCCGACTCGGCCATGCAAACGACGGTCGACGCCGTGCAGATCTTCGGCGGCAACGGCTACGTGAAAGAGTACCCGGTGGAGAAGTTGATGCGCGACGCAAAGGTCTTGCAGATCTACGAGGGAACGAGTCAAATTCAGCGGCTCGTCATCGCAAGGAGTCTGCTCGCCTAAAGGTTTTGGCTTCTACGCACCCCGATGCCTTGGCTCAACGAATTCTCCGATTGGCTGGCCCATCGCATCGGGGCCGATCCCGACACGCTCTGGCGATTCGTCTCCACTGTCCTCATCGTCTTCTGTTTTTCGCTGGCGCGCCGCCTCGTGGTGCGCGCGCTCGCGCGGACGGTGAGCGATCCCGCCGTGCGCTACGGCGCCAACAAGGTCTTCACCTACGCCATCGGCCTGGTCGCGCTCATCGCCATCGCGCGAGTGTGGTTTCAAGGCGTGGGTGGGGTCGTCACCTATTTGGGGCTCGTGTCGGCGGGTCTCGCCGTGGCGCTCCAAGAGCCGATCGCCAACTTGTTCGGATTCGGCTTCATTCTCTGGCGTCGACCTTTCGAGGTGGGCGATCGCATCGAAATCGGCGCGCACGCGGGCGACGTCGTCGACGTTCGCTTGTTTCAGTTCACGCTGCTCGAAGTGGGAAACTGGGTGAAGGCCGATCAGAGCACGGGGCGCGTCATTCACATCCCCAACGGTTGGGTCTTTCGCCACGCCACCGCCAATTTCAACAAGGGCATCGATCACATCTGGAACGAGCTCGCCGTTACCGTCACCTTCGAGAGCGATTGGCGCCTCGCCAAGCAGCTCCTCACGCAAGTCTTGAGCGACTCCTCGCAGGTAGCCGAGGAAACGGTGAAGGCTCGCGTCGACGCGGCGGCCAACCGCTACTTCATTCGCTACATGAACTTGACGCCCATCGTTTGGACGTCGTTGTCCGACGACGGCGTCGTCTTGACGCTCCGCTACCTGTGCGATCCGCGCAGGCGTCGTTCTTCGGCGAGCGACCTGTGGGAGCGAATTTTGGACCAATTCGCCCAGCACAAGTCCATCGATTTCGCCTACCGCACCCACCGCCAATTTCTCAATCCGAGCGAAGGCAAAGAAGACCTCGGTGGCAAGCGACGCCTCGCCGAGCGCACTTCCGCGGTGCGGTTCGATGAGCCCGCCAAGACGAAGCAGGAAACGACCATTGATACGACCGACCCCCGGCGCTGACTGCAAATCCGTCTACATCGTGAGGGCTCGGTTTGCCGACACCGACCTCATGGGCATCGTCCACCACGCCAAATACCTCGAGTATTTCGAGGCAGGGCGCGTCGAATACATTCATCGGCGCGGCGTCGAGTATCTCGAGTGGGTCAAACGCGGCATTCATTTGCCCGTCGTGGAGGTGAACCTGCGCTATCGCAAGAGCGTGCGCTTCGACGAGCGCATCGCCGTGGAGACGACCGTCACCGAGCTCGGGCGGGCGACGGTGCGCTTCACCTTCCGCATCTTACGCGACACCCCCGGCGCCGAGGTCGTGGCCGAAGGGATGACGCTTTTGGCGTGCGTCGGCGATGACCTCGTGCCCAAGCGCATTCCAGAAGACGTCGCGTCGTTGCTCTGCAGCGCGGAGACTCATCCGCGACCGCCCGATCACGTTTGACAGGCCCGTCGTCGAAGTGCCGAGCTCCAGCCACGCTGCAATTGTGCACACCTTGTCAGCGTGCCTTCGCGGGTGATAGCTCTTTCGGCTGATCGCGCGACCCGAAAACGTGTGCGATCTGCGACCCAATGATGAGGAGTTGGCGGGCGCATTTGCCTAACGCCAAGAGGAACATGACACTCGGTCCGCCGTTTCCCGGTCCCGCCGTCCCGCCCCCTTTACCCACCGTTGCGTCGTCGAAGGACGAGGCATCCGCCGCCGCGCCGTCGAAGGATGAGCCTTCGGCCGCCGCGTCGTCGCATGACGAGCTCCCCGCCGTCACGCCTCGCGACGAGCCCTTGCCCGTCGTTTCGTCGCATGACGAGCCTTTGTCCGTCGTCGCGTCCGACGACGATACCGAGACCGTTCCGGCGCTTGCCGAAGCGAATTCGGCGCCGCTGCGCGACGACGAGGCTCCGAACCCGACGCCCGCGAGCGAGACCAAGGAGGACGACATGCAAACGTGGGTCGCGCGCCCCGTGTCGCTGCCGCCCGCGTCGCAGCCGCCCGCGACGACGTCGAAGTTGCCGCCACCGTTGCCGCCGCCCGCGCGCGCCCTCGGCGGGCTCCGGCGAACCGTCGCGCCGCCTTCGCTCGAGCCTGTCTCTTTCGACGATGACTACGTGCCCAACTCCGAATCGAACGCGCCATTGCCGGCCTTTCACTTCAACGGCGACGAGGCCGTTTCCGTGCCCGTGCCCGCGCTCTCGGTGCCCGTGCCCGCGCTCTCGGTGCCCGTGCCCGCGCTCTCGGCAAATCCGCCCGGACCGGCGCCGTTCGGCCCTGCCGTCTCGGCGGGATCCGCGGCGCCGCGTGCGCGCGATCGCAAGTGGCTCGTGGGTGGCGCGGCGTGTTTGCTCGCCGTCGGAGCTTTCGTCGTTCGCGGGATGCACGCTGCGCCCGAGGGCGTCGCGACGCCCGACATGAACGCGGCGCCAGCCAAGCTCGCGATCGACCCGCCCGTCAAGCCCGAGGCGACGAAGGGCGCGATGGTCGAATCGCCGCTCGTTGCGTGTTCGGTGCAAATGCGCGCGCGGCTCTTGTCGAAGGTCGTGAGAGACGTGCCGACGGAGATGCGCGCCTACGACGGCGGCGACCGCCTTTGGATCGGCGTTGCCACCGAGCCGACGCGCGCACAAGGACTCGTCGTCGAGCGTGCGAGCCTTTCGAAAGAGGTCGGTTCCGAGGTTCGATCGCCGCGTCCCATTCGCAGAATCGTCGCACTCGGATCCTCGCCCGACGAGTTCTTCGCGAGCGCCGAGAGCGACGAGCGAAAGATCTGGCCTCTGTCGACGGTCGCGCCGAGCGCCTTCGGCGAAGGGCGCGTCGAAGCCGTGCGAACGGCGCGCTCACCGTCGAGCCTGGCGGTGACCTTTCGGCGGCAGGGCGCCATTTACGGCGGCCTTCTCGATGCCACGGGTGCGGTGATCAAGCCCTTCGACCGCCTCGAAGGTGCGCCGCGAGCGGCGCCCGGCGCGGGCGCGCCCTCCGTCGGTTCCAACGGCCGCGAGACCGCCGTGGTTTTCGCCGATCGATCGTCGAACGACGAACCGTGGCAGCTCTGGTTGTCGCGGTCGGGCAAAGATCAGCCGGCGGGCTCGCGCAAGTTCGCGCTTCCGCCGGGCGGTCCGGGCGGCTCGGCCATCGCCCCCTCGCTCGCGGGGCTGTCCGACGGGCGGTGGCTACTCGCGTGGACCGAAGGCGGCGAGCGAGAGCACGTCGTCCGCGGCGCCACGCTCGATCGCGACTTTTCGCCGATCGGCGAGGCTTTCGACGTCTCCGCGCGCGACGCCAACGCCGGGCAGCCGGCGCTGGCGATCGCCGACGGCCGCGGCGCCGTCACCTATCTCGTCGCCAAGCGTTCGGGCTTCGAGCTCTGGGCGTCGAGCGTGAGCTGCCAGTAGCGCAGCCGAACCCGTTAGCACTACTGGGTCGGATCTTGGCACTGTCAGATCCCGATCGGCAATCGCCGCGCGTACCCCACTCAACGATACGGCGAGACCGTCGGAAGAAGTGGTCTGCGAAACGGAATCGCCGCAAGGCCTCGCCTCGAT
>DATEMX010000008.1:0-7619 GCA_035275365.1 Polyangiaceae bacterium
CCGCTCTCGGTGCGCAGACACGCGCCCACGCGGAAGCGCGAGTATGGCGCGTGCGCGTTGGCGAGCGCCCGGCGCGCCGCTTCGAGCATCTGATCCAGCGTCTGGGTCACCGATCCCTCACCGCGCGCCCGAGGCGCCGTCGGCTCTCCATCATGCCATGCGGCCGAACCGGGCTCAGCGCTCCTTCACGTACGGGACCCCAATCGCCCGTGGTGCCACGGCACGCCCGACGAAGCCGGCGAGCAGGGCTACCGTCAGGACGTATGGGATCGCCTGGATGAGCTGGACCGGCACCACGCCCACGACCGGGAGCGGCGTCCCCTGGAGCCGGACCTGGACCGCGTCGGCGAACGCGAAGAGGAGGCAGGCCCCGAGCGTCGGCACCGGCCGCCACTGCCCGAAGATGAGCGCGGCGAGCGCGAGATACCCCTTGCCAGCCGACATGTCGCGGATGAACGACGAGTGGTGGGCGATCGACAGGTACGCGCCCGAGAGGCCGCAGAGGATGCCGCCCACGGCCAGCGCCCGGTAGCGCGTGCCGGCGACCGAGATGCCCGCGGTGTCGACCGCGCCCGGGCTGTCGCCGACCGCGCGGAGCCGGAGGCCAAAGCGCGTCCGGTAGACGAGCCAGGCGACGAGGGGGACCGCGGCCGCGGCCATGTACACGAGGACGTTGTGGCCGCTCACGACCTCGCCGTACAGGAGGCCGAGGACGGGGATGCCCGCGAGGGCGGTCGCGCCCGGCAGGTCGATCGGCGCGAAGCGCGCGGCGCCGGAGAGGAGCGGGGTCTGACCGCCCTCGTGGAACCACGCATAGCCGAGGACGACCGTCAGCCCCGACACCGTGATGTTGAGCGCCATCCCCGAGACCACCTGGTTGCCCCGGTAGGTGATGCAGGCGAGGCCGTGCACGAGCGCGAGCGCAACCGACGCGACGATGCCGGCGCCGAGCCCGACCCAGGCCGACCCGGTGACGGCTGCCGTCGCGGCGGCGGCGAACGCCGCAGCCAGCATCTTGCCCTCGAGCCCGATGTCGACCACGCCGGACCGCTCGGCGAAGAGCCCGCCGAGCGCCGCGAGATCGCCTTCGGCGTGGGTCGGATCGGGCAGCGCGTCGGCCAATTGATCGGCTGCGGCGCGAAGATGGTCGGGCAAACCCGCCACGGCGGCGTTGTCACGATCGCGTCCACCCGGGCGCCAGCGCAGGACGAGCAACCCCCGGAGCCCAGGATCCGCGGCCAGCGACGCGGTAAGGAGCGAGAGCGCGCCACTAGCCGATGCAGAGAGCATGCCTCGGACTACTTTACGCTCTTCGCGCGCTCGCCGTCGAGTGAACCACTATTTTTGCCGAAGAGTTCAACGTAAGTGTTGGAGCAAGATCTCGTTCACCTTGCGGGGAACATCGCTGTGAACGAAGTGTGACGCATCTTCGATCCGGTACACCGTGAGGTTCTCGGCGCAGACGCGGCATTCGTCGATGCGCGCCGCGTACGAAGGCGCCATGAAGATGTCCTTCATACCGAAGAGCAGGATCACCGGCAGCGATGCGGGCAGCGCCTTGTCGGGGAAGGTCTTGGGGAAGTCGCCGTTGACGCGGTAGTAGTCGCTCGCCGCGGTGAGCGCGCCGGGCTTGCCCCAAGAGTCGTAGATGATGCGGCGATCTTCGTCGGTCACGAACTCTTTATGCACCATGGGCCGATAGATGAAAAGGTCGAACGATTCCTTGAAACCGAGGAGATCCTTGAAGAGGAACTCGGGCTGACCCTTGGGGGCAAACGCTCCGATGTAGAGCATGCCCACCGCCTCGCCGAGATGGCCGAGCGGATCCCTGAAAACATCCTTGATCTGATTGGGGTGGGGGATATTGAGGATGAAAATCTTGTCGAAGAGGTCAGCGTGATCGTAGGCCATGCGAAACGTGACCGATCCGCCCCAATCGTGTCCGACGACGCTGATCTTCTGCGAAGGGCTGATGTCACGGATCATCGCCACGATGTCGGCCGCCACCTTGGCGATCGTGTAGTTCTCTTTGCCTTGTGGCTTCGACGAAAGATCGTACCCGCGAAGATCCGGCGCGTAGACGCGGTAGCCACCTCGGGCGAGCGCCGCGATCTGGTAGCGCCACCCATACCAAAACTCGGGAAAGCCATGGAGCAAGAGCACCTTCTTGCCTGAGGCGGGCCCCGCGGTGACGTAGTGAATCGTGAGGCCGTTGAAGGTGCCGTCGTGATGCTCCACGTCCACCTTCTGACCATCGACGTCGACCACGGCCACGGCGCGCGGCACGTCGACCGGCGTGCTCGGCCGGGAGCAGCAGCCCGCGATCGCCGCGCAGCAAGCTCCCAGCATCACGGCGAACGACCAGAAACCAACCGCACGTCGGCACGACCCGGAAAGTTTCCCCATGGGGCATCCTAATACGCCGTCGCTCGCTTGCGGGGATCTCGAACACCAGGTCCAACATGCAACCATTTGGTTACATGTTGGACGCAGGGCTCATGTGCAGCTTTTGCGCTCGTTCGTGGAAGAATAGCCGCGTGCCCTCCTTCGTCGATGATCGCTTCTCAGCCCAATGCCTTGGCGGCCTTGGCGCTTGCCCGAAATCATCCCATTACCCCAACAGCCCAGATCGTTTCTTAGCTGGGCTTCGTGGGTGGGGTAGCGGTGGGGGTGGTGCGCCAGAAGCGGTTGCGCTCTTCGTCTTGGAGACGCATGAGACGGCGTTGCTCTTGGGCGAAACCTGCGTAGCTCTTGGGCACGCGGACGTCGCCGCTGAACGCGTAGAGTACCATCAGCGCGGCTTCGGCGTCGTCGGTCGCGCGGTGCGCCGTTTCGAGCGCGATGCCGAGACGCGCCGTGACCTCGCCGAGTGACTTGCTCTTCTCCATCTCGTGCAGCTCACGCGCCCACACGAGCGGGTCGAACCACTCGACGCTCGTCGCGAGCGACGCCGGCAAGAAATCACGCCCGAAGCCAGCACGCTCGAGCTCGCCCAACAAGAAGCCGCGGTCGAAGGCGGCGTTGTAAGCACCGGGGATGGCGCCGCCAATCGCGGCGATGACCTCTTCGGCGATCGCCGCGAACGCGGGCTTGTCGGCCACCATCTCATCGGTGATTCCGTGCACCTCTCGCGCTTCGTCGGGGATGGGAACTCCCGGGTTGACGAGCCATGACCTTCGCTCGATCACCTCGCCGCTGCGACCGACGACGATTCCGATCTCGACCACGCGATCGACCGCAGCGTCGCGACCCGTCGTCTCGACGTCGATGACGGCGATGGGGAGGTCGACCCAGTTGGCTTCGCCTTGAAAGCCTTCTACGACGCCGATGGCCTGAATGCGGATGAGGTGCGCGATGCCGGCGTAGTGCTTTCCGGTCGGAAAACAGCCGCAGCCGTCGACGACGATCTTCATCGCTACTTCTTGCCCGGCGACTTGCCCGGCTCGCCGCCGCCCACGGCCGGCTTGGCGGCCGATGGTGCGGGCACGACGGCTTTGGCCGGCACGTCGGCCGAGGCGCCGGTGGCCAGCTCGATCTCGAGGTTGATCCAATCTTCGAGGTCGTCGCTCATGTCGTTCTTGGACAGGTCGTACTCGCGCCCGTTGATGTAGACCGTGGGCGTACCGCTAATGGTGACTTGATCGCCTTGCTTTCGATCGCGGGTGACGCGATCGGCGGTGGCCTCCGATTCCCAATCAGCCTTCCACTTGGCGATGTCGAGACCGATCTCTTTGGCGTATTTCTCGATGTCGCGCTGCTCGAGGGCGTCTTGGTGCTCGAAGAGGGCGTGGTGCATTTCCCAGAATTTGCCCTGCTTCATCGCCGCCACGGCTGCGCGCGCCGCCGATTCACCCTGAGGATGCGCGGAGAGCGGATAGAACTTGTAGGCGAGCCGAACCTTGCCGGGGTGCGTCTCCACCAACTTCTCGAGGACGGGAGCGGCGTGTCGGCAGTGCGGGCATTGAAAATCGGCCCACTCCACGATGGTTACGGGCGCCGACGACGGACCCTTGGACGGCGAGTCGCCGACCTCGATCGACTTGATGCGGTCGGCCGAAAAGCGCGCCGCCACGGCCTCCTCGGCCTGGATGCGCGTATGCCCCACGCGCACCTGTTTGGCGAGGAGGCGCGCCGCCGGAAGGCACTTGGCGCACTTGCGCGACTCTTTCACGCACTGGGCAACGCTCACCGGCTCGTTGGCGCACGGCGCCAAGAGCTCGGAGACCCAGGTCGACCACTCTTTCTTCTCGTGCGCCGTGAGCGCACCGGTTTCGACGCCTGGCAGGCTGACTTCTTGATCCCCTCCACTGGCTCCCGGAGCCTGACCGGCTCCCGCAGAACCTCTACACGTGCTTTGGTACGTGGCGAGCGCAGCGAGGAAGAGAGGAGCAATCCGCGTGAGGGGCATGGCGGGGCGGCAGCTTAGCAGAAGCCTTGACCCGCGGTAACACGGGTGTAGGGTCCCTCGCGCAGCAAACCATGGCCGACGAAACCCGCTCGAGCACAGCGCCCTCTGCGAGAGGCGCACCGCGTGTCATCGCCGTCGGCGGCGGACCCGGCGGCGCGGGCAAGAGCCTGCTCACGGTCAACCTCGGCGTCTACCTGGCTCAGCTCGGCCGCAGCGTCATCATCGCCGACGTCGACCCTGCGGGCGCGGGCTTCTTCACGATGCTGGGGCTCGATCCTCAGCCGGTGGCCGGTCAGTCCGACGACGACGAGCCGAAGTCTTCGCCGGTGGCGACGTCGATACCCGGTCTCTTGCTCATGCCCTCCGTTTACGATCCGAGCGGCGCCCTCCTTCGCTCGGGAAAGAAAGCGCGCTGGCTCGGCAAAGTGCGCGAGCTCCCAGCCGACTACGTGCTGCTCGATCTCGGCGCCGGGATCTCGAACAGCGCGCTCGACCTCTTCATCGCCGCCGACGTGGGCGTCTGCGTCACCGTGCCGGAACCCCCGGCGATCGAAGCCACCTATCGCTTCCTCCGCGCGCTGTTCCTTCGGCAGATGCGCAGGTCCTTGGCCAAGGAGCGCTACAAGCTGCGCCTGGTCGAGCGCGCGATGAAGGATCTTCCCTCGCTGCCGACCCCGCTCGAGACCATCGACGCGCTGGGCCGCTACGATCGCGTCATCGCGCAGCACACCATCCCCCAACTCACGAGCCTGCGCCCGCGCCTGGTCGTGTCGCAAACGCGCGTGCGAAGCGATCTCGACCTCGGCCCCGCCATGCGCGCGCTCGCAGGCCGCTACCTCGGAATGGATCTCGATTACCTCGGCTACATCGAGCACGACGACTCGGTGTGGCTCACGGTGCGCCGCAGGCGGCCTCTGCTCATCGACAGCCCTGCCTCCAAGGGAGCTCGCAACGTGGAGCGCATCGCGCGGCGCGTCTTGGCGCTGGCCACGGCGCGCGAGGGCCGGTCAGAGGCAGCGCGCTTGCCTCCTCCGCCCGAGCGCCTCACGCTCTACGAAGCGCTGGGCGTCCCGCGCGGGGCGTCGGACGAAGAGATCAGGCGCGCGTCGAAGCGCCAGCGCGACATCTTCGGCGAGGGCAGCCTCCCTTTGACCTCGCTCGTTTGGGGCCAAGAGCTCGCGCGAGAACAGGCGCGCGTGGAAGAGGCGCACGACACGCTGCTCGATCCCGTGCGCCGCCGGGCTTACGACTTGTCGACCTTTCCCGAGGCCGTCGCGGAGCTCGCGCCTCCGCAAGATCCGAGCTCGCACGGCATCGCCAGCGAGCTTCTCATGCTCCAGTCCGAGCTCGCCCGCGAGATCCACGCAGAAACGCAGTTCAGCGGCGCGCTCTTGCAGAAGGTCCGCGAATCGCAGGGCATCGAGATCGTCGAAATCGCCGCCAAAACCAAGATCGCCGCGACGCACCTGCGCGCCATCGAGCAAGACGCGTTCGAGGAGCTCCCGGCCCTCGTCTACACGCGCGGGTTCGTCCAAGAGCTGGCCAAGTGCCTTCGGCTCGATCCCTCGCAGGTCGCGCGAACGTACCTGAAGCGCATGCGCGACGCGCTCGCCCTCTCGGGACGCACGGCCCATTGAGTTCGGTTCTCCCGCTAACCCCAGGGGATACGCCGCCAGAACGTCCGAGCGCGCTCGATCGGTTCTTCGAGCGAGATCTCTTCTCATCTGCGGCTCTCTTGGTGATCGCCCTTTTGCCGCGGCTCTACGTCGCCATCGCGTGGGCACGTGAACCCGTTTGGGATGGTCACTATTATGATTTCGGTGCGCGGCGAATCGCGGCGGGGCTCGGCTACTCCGACGGCACGACCACCTGGCACCCGTGGTGCCATTGGCCCGTGGGCTACAGCGGCGCGCTCGCCGCGATCTACGGGCTCTTCGGCAAGGGTCCGCGCGTCGCCACCATCTTCAACGCCGTCGTGGGGGCGCTCTTGGCCGCCTTCACGCATCGGCTCGCGCGCTACGAGCTCTCGCCGTGGCGGGCGCGCGCGGCGGGCGCCATGGTCGCCCTCTATCCAGGCCTCATCGCTTACTCCGCGCTCGTCATGACGGAGCCTTTGTCGGCGCTCTCGATCGTGGTCGCGGGGTGGCTGTGGATTCGTTGGCGCCAAGAACGCCCTCGCCTCGGCGCAGCGCTCTTCGGCCTCGCCATCGGGCTCGGCACGCTCGTTCACCCGAGCTTCATCGGCTATGCGCCGGCCATCGTTTTGATCTTCGGCGAGACCGTCGCCGCCGCTCTCCGGGGTCCGCTCTTGCCCAAGTCGCTCGCCGCCGCCGCCACCGCGACAGCCTGCGCGATCGCCCCCGTGCTGCCCTGGACCCTTCGCAATTGTCAGGTGATGGATCGCTGCGCCTTCGTGTCCACGAACGGGGGGTGGAACCTCGCCATCGGCTCGTTCCCGCGGGCAACCGGCCGGTTCGAGACGCTGCGAGCCTCCGACGGATGCGAGGTGGTGACGGGACAAGTGCAGCAAGACAACTGCTGGCGCGACTACGCCGTCGCGCACATCGCCCGTGACCCGGCGAGGTGGCTCGCGCTCGTCCCCAAGAAATTGGGCTTCACGTTCGATCACGAGTCGTTCCCCATCGAATACCTGCACGAGGCCGATCCCGACCGATGGCCCGAAGATCGCCGACGCCAAGGCCGAGCGCTCTTGACCGGCGCCCATCGCGTTCTCGTCACCATGGCCATTTTCGCCCTCTTCGGGGCCCCTCCGAAAACGCGCTCCGAGAGGGTCGTCACCGCCGCCCTCCTTTTGCTCGTCACGGCCTTGACGCTCTTTGCTTGGGTCGGCAAAGCCTCGCCGTTCTACCTCTTGCCGCTGGCCACGGCCCTGCTCGGCTGGCTTCCGCTACGTTCGGGCAGACCCATGGGGCCCGTGCTCCGTTGGGCGCTCTTTTCGGTGGTCGGAACGCTCCTTACTCATGCAGTTTTCTTTGGCGAGGACCGTTATCACATCGTGGTGACCCCAATGCTGTGTCTGCTCGCGGCCGGGGCCTTCGCTACACATGCCGAACCAGCCTGCACTCGCCCACATGGAGGGCGGAACGCAGACGTGGCTTCCGATGCGGTAACGATAGTATGAAGGGGATTCTTGGATGGGGCTCACGACGAAGGATCATACGATGCCGCCGGGTAGAGGGTCCATCCCGCG
>DATEMX010000009.1:0-3876 GCA_035275365.1 Polyangiaceae bacterium
TGCCGGTCATTTCGAACTGGATGCCTCCACAGAGGCAGCTCCCTTTTACGGTCGGCATGTCCCCGAGCGTAGCGCGACCTGGGTAGTTCGGCTCTTCACTTTCGCCCCTTACATCGCCCGAAGATCCAGCGCTGCGAGGCGTGGCGGCTCGTTCGGTCTGAACGACGTGGTTGACTGCACCGTCAAAGGGGGCCTAGTGCCGCGCGGCGAAAATCCGGCCCCGAGATTCGAGAGCGTGGATACTTGCCATGCCGGCATGCCTGGATGCCAAGTCACAAACGACGGGGGGGACCCTTCCTGCTTCACCTTCCCAATTTGGCATGCCAAATTGGGAACGATGGTGCGACCCTCCTAGTGCCGCGCGGGCGAAAGTCCGGCCCCGAGATTCGAGAGCGTGGAGACGCTGGTAGATCCGCAACCCGTGTGGAGATCTCCGCGAAACGAGGCCGAACGCCGGCTGAACTGAGGGCAAGATTTCGGCCGGGCGACACTAGTTTATTTTGTTATCGGGGGCTTCGAGAAGCAGCCAGGTCATTAGCGCTCCACGAAAGCGCGTTCGACGACGTAGGTTGCCGGTGAGCCGCCGCGGCCCTCTTCGAATCCGCGCGATTCCAAAATGCTGGCGACGTCTTTGAGCATCGCGGGGCTTCCGCACAGCATGAACCGGTCGCAGGCGGCGTCTTCTCGAGGAAAGCCGAGGTCGCCCGCGAGCTTGCCGCTCTCGAGCAAATGACTCACGCGACCGCGGTGGATGAAGGATTCGCGCGTCACCGTCGGGTAATAGCGGAGCTTTTCCCTTGCCTGGGCTCCGATGAGCTCGTGCTCGAATAGCCCGTTCTCCAAGTGCGCGCGATAGCCGAGGTCGCTCACGCGCCTGACGCCGTGCACGACGACGACGTGCTCGAACCGCTCGTAGGTCGCCGGATCGCGGACGATGCTCATGAACGGCGCCAAGCCGGTCCCCGTTGCCAGCAGATACAGCCGCTTTCCGGGGCGCACATTCTCGACGAGGAGCGTGCCCGTCGGCTTCTTGCTGACGAGCACGCGATGACCCGGCGCCACGTGACGAAGGCGCGAGGTCAGCGCGCCGCCGGGGATCTTGATGCTGTAAAACTCGAGATGTTCGTCGTAGTTGGCGCCGACCAAGCTGAAGGCGCGCAGAAGCGGGCGCTGGTCTATCTCGATGCCCATCATCACGAAATGGCCATGGCGGAAGCGAAATGTCGTGTTACGCGTCGTCGTGAAGCTGAACAGCGATTCGTTCCAGTGGTGGACGCTGAGGACGCGCTCTTCGTTCAAAGTCGTCATGGGTCGCCGTTTTGATCTGCGACTTCCGAGCGGCCGGGGCAAGCGACCGAAGGGGGCTGCAGCTACGGCAGAGCACAGCGTGGCCCGCTAGGGCGTCGTCGACAGCGGCTTGGCATTCTTGCGCCTGCGGATGCCGATTACGCCCGACTCGTTGGCCCGCAAGGCGCGCGAAGTACAGAACGCTCGCTGATCCGCGCGTGGCGTTTGCGTCGGCGCGTGACGAGGCCGAGACCGCCCAAAAGGAGCAGGGCGAATCGGCTGGGCGAGGGTACCTCGGGGGCGATCGAGCAAGAGCACCCTGAATCGGACATCGAAGGCGGCGTGTTCGCGTTCGCGCCGCCGCTCTCCGGCAAAGGCGAGGCTCCGCCTTGGCTTCCCGCGGTTCCCTGCCCCGCGGTTGCATTGCCACCGTTGCCGTTGGTGCCGCCACTCCCGCCCGAACCGGTCGCGCTACCTCCCGCGCCTCCCGCTTCGCTCACGCTCGCGTCGATCGTCGTGGAGGCGTCGCGAGCCGCGCCGGAATCGACGGCGTCGGTGCCCGCGTCGGACTCGAGCGTTTGCTTCAGCACGGCATAGACCGCCTCCGCGATCTTGGGAAGCCCACCAAGGTCGGTGACGTGCTCGCCTTCTCCCTCAACGTCGGGCCGCTGCTTGAAGAGCTCCTTGTGGTTGAGAAAGGGCGTATAGAGATCGATGAGGGGAAGGTTGTATTTCGCGGCCACCGCTCGCACGGTGGGGAGGACCGAGCTCGTCGTCGTCCCGTTGTCGGGCACATCGCCCTGACCGTTGAGGATAGGGATCGGCAGCGAGATGAAGATCTTGGGATGGCTCGAGAGGTTTTGGTAGCGCTTGATGAGGTCGTCGTAGCCGGCTTCGAAGGCAGCCAGCGTGAACTTCTGACCCGCGGCCAAGTTCAGACCCCAGTCGTGACGACCCCAAGAGCCGATGACGACGATGTCGGGCAGAAACGCGATGCTCTCCTTGTAGCCCGGTCCGTCGCCCGCGTTGGCGCCGTTGATGTAGGGGTGAGTTTCTTGGACGGTGTAGCCCTGCATCACGCTCGCACAGCAGTCGCCGAAGTTTCGAACGTCGTATCCGGCGCCCAGCATCGTCTGCAACATCGCCGGGTATTCCTGCTTGCCGACGGGCTGCTTCTCGCGGTTCGTGGCGGGGAAATGGTGGCTGTGCGTGGTGTGCTCGCCAATGCAGGCAACCTTGATGGGCGCCGCCTCCGCGGAGCCAGCGCCGGCCGACACGATGAAGGCGGCCGTCAGGGCGAACGCTGCCAGGTCACGGCCACGTCGAAGGCCAGTTCGAAGCTCTCTCATCGTTTCTCCATCCGAACCAATGCCCGCTCGGTGTCTTCTCCAGACTTTTGATATCAATGAAACCGGCGCCAATCTACCACTACTGCCGCAGACTTTGGCACGAGCAGATCACGATCATCCAAAATGACCGAGCTGGAGCGCGAACGCCGGCGCGTTGGTCATCGCGGTTCCAGAGCAAGGCGGCGCTCGAGGGCCGTCTCCACGAGCTTCGCCGCTCGGGCCTCATCGCGCTCGCTATCGCGGAGCGTCTTCTCCGCCTCGTTCAGCTCCTCCTTGGCCGTCGCGACCGCTGCCTCAGCCTCCCGAAGGTGGTCGCGGGCCTCGTCGCGCGCAGCGCGAGCGCGCGTCACGGCCTTGGCGGCGCGCTCGGCCGCCTCGCGGGCCGCGGCCTCTTCTTGCTTTGCAGCGCGAAGCCGCCGAGCGTTCTCCTCCCGCTCTCGCTCCGCGGCCTTCTCCGCCGCGGCCCTGGTCATGCTCTCGGGATCTTCCGCTTTTTCGGCGCGCGCGGGGGCTGACGAAGGAGGGGCGGATGCATCGCCCACTGCGACAGCGGTGACGCCGAGCAGCCCCGCGAGCGACATCTCCCCGGGATCGACGTCACGGTCGAGCTGCCCGCCGAGCACCGCCTGACGGCTGTCGCTCGTTGCCGCCGTACGAAAATTGGACAAGACGCGCTCGACGAGGTGAGGGTCGGGTCCGCGTCCGTCGCTGCTGCCGACGACTTGGCGCGTCGCGTCGGCGAGCGCAGCGGTGGCATGCCGATAAATCTCGGCGGCTGCTTGGTACTCGGCCCGCCCGCTCGCTCCGGCCGCCATGGCACCTTGGCTTCGTCGCAGCCGATCGCTCGCCTCGCAGAAGGCGTCGACCACGGCGCGTTCGCGTCGCACGACCTGGTTGGTGGCCCAGGCCGAGAGGGTTGGACGCCGTAACTTCTGAAGCGCGCGTCCCTCGTCCTTTTGGCCCGCCCGGGCAAGCTCCGCGGCGAGGCGTGCGCGCGTCTCCACGAATTGGTCGAAGGGCGCGGCGAAGAGCTCGTCTCTGGCGGTGCGCGGGTCCACGTTTCACGCGGAGCATACCGCGGCCCCGCCGAAACCTCAGGACTCGCGAGGGCCACGTCGAAAAAAAGATTACTGCGCCGTCGATCTCACGCCACTTCGTTCGTCGTGACAGTAGAGCTAAGTGCGGCTCCCACAAAAAGAGTGTTCACCAACAACTACGAGGAGACACGACGATGCGATTC
>DATEMX010000010.1:0-3809 GCA_035275365.1 Polyangiaceae bacterium
TCGGAAAGGTCCACGTTTCGGCGGGCGCAGGTGTCGACTTGTTGTTGGACGGTGAGCCGGTCGGGCAGGCCCCTCTCGCCGAGCCACTCGACGTTGCGCCCGGTACGCACACTATCGAAGGCCGCCACGCCGGCCGAACGGCCACTACGACGGTTTCGGTGCAGATGGGCAAGTCGGTCACCGCGACGATCGCGCTCGAGACCAATCCACCCGCCGTCGCGTTCCCCGTTCCCGTCGCGCCGATGCCGAGCGCGTCGCCGGTCGCTCCTCCCCCGGGCCCCGAGACGCCCCCCGACGTCGCCAGTCGCGATGTCGCTCCCCTTCCCGGGGAAGAGCTGCAGGTATCGACCGCGGGCCGCGAGAATTTCTTCAGTTGGCTCGGCCACAACGGGGTGGGGCTCGCGGGCGTGGGTGTTGCGGCGATCGGCCTCGGCGTCTTCGCGGGCTTCGGGCTCGCGGCAAACAAGGCGTCGGACAACAGCGAGAGCGTCTCGGATGAGATTCGGGCGGAGGGGTCGAGGCGCAACATCTCGCGCTCGAACCTTTGCGCCAATCCCGTCGAGATGGGGTTCGAGACGGCGTGCCGCGTGCTTCGCGACAATCGCGACGTGCGCGACAGTGACAAGATGGTCGCGACCGTAGGGCTCGTCGCCGCCGGCGTGGGCGTCGCGGCGACCGTTACGGCGTACCTGGTGACGTCGAAGAACAGCGGCGCGGCCAAGGTCAATCCGCCGTCACGCGCCGTCGTCGCCCCCCTGTTCGGGGTGCACGAGTCGGGTCTCGCCGTCGTGGGCGCGTTTTAAGTAGGGGCCGGGGGGGAGAAATAGCAGCACTAAGGCGGAAACGACACGACCTCCAGCTTGCCGGCCTCGCTCCCGTCCGCCGCGCCGCATCGATCGGTCGAGCCTCGCGTGACGGCAACGGCGAAGCACCTCGCAGAACCGCAACCGGCCATGGCGATCGACTCCGCCGCGGCCCCTGCACGGCCCGTCTTGCTCGGACCCCCACGGAGGAGATCGACCTCGGCAAAGCCGAGGCCCGCGTAGCGAACGCCGGCTCGGCTACAGGCGGCGTCCGACGCACGGAGCCACGCGAGCACGAACTTGGCGCTCGCCCACCCGGCCAAGATGGGTCCCGGTTCGGCGCCGCATCGCCATGTCTCCAATCGCTCGGGCGGGCGAACCAATTTTCCGTTCTCTGCGTCGACGATTGCTACGCTGATCGAGGTGTCGTTCGACTCGCCGTGCCTGCAGGTCGTGGCGGCCGTCGTTTCGGCAAGCACGAGGCCGATTTTGCCGGCCGCGGGCTCCAGCGCTTCGATCGACATCTCGCCTTTCGTCCGATGATTCGCCGTGCGCCAAGAGGTCGCGTCGCTGCCGCGAGCCCACACCAGCGTGTAGATCGCCAGAGGATCCGACGTGGCGAGCACGAGTTTGTCTTCCATCGCGCCCAGCGCGATGGCGTCCTCGGCGGCAGCACTGGGAACCTTGGGAAGGCGCGTGGGCTTCGCGTCGAAACCGCCTTTCGACCAGGCGACGACGGACACCTCTCCCGCCCGATTGAGCACGACGAAGGCTTGGTGTTGACCGCAGACAACGGACGCCTCGCCGTCGCCGGGCACGGTGGGCGCGAAAGCGGGCGCGCCGCCCGGCTCCATCGCCTGAAAGAGCCCTCGAAAACCGAGCCCTTCTTGCATGAGCGAAAAGACGCCCTCAGCCGTCGTGCATGACGCCTCACCCAACCTAGCCGGCTCACCGGCACCCCCTCCATCGGGCCGCGACGGAAGAGGCACGAGCTTGCGCGCGCGCGCGCTGTCGCCATCGGGCACGATGAGACCGTAGCTGCCGTGCGCAACGACGAGCGCTGGCAAATCTTCGCCCGTGGCCACGACGGACACGGGCGCGACCATCGCGCTGCCGTCGTCGCGAAGCTCGGCGAACAGCAGGCGGTGACCGGCGCCGCCCTCGCCGTCCTTCACTCCCCGCTCGCGCCCCACGACGCCGACCGCGCTCTCGCCCCGCACGACGGTGAGCGGCGGCGCGAAACGCTTCGCCGGTTCGCGCCGCGCGATGGGTGTGCCCGGCGACGCCTGCGCGCCTTCGGCTTCGTCGAGGCGCGTGCCCTTCGAACGGCACGCGCTCGCTAGCACGATCGAAGCGAGAGCCGCCCGAAGCATGACCTCTCGACGAACCGTCACCGCCGGAGGATACCGCGAAAGGTCGACCGCGCGACACCGAGCTGCCGCGCGGCGGCGCTCACGTTGCCGCCGTGCCCATCGACGGCGGAGCGCGCCTGCTCGGGCGACAGCGACAGCCTCTCGGGCGCCGACGACACAGCGAGACTCTCGGCGATCTCGCGACTCCCGATGAGGCGTCCATCGCTCGCGAGGGCCGAGCGATAGAGCACGTTGCGCAATTCGCGCACATTGCCCGGCCAACCGTAGGCCGCCAGCTTGGCCATCGCCCCCGCCGAGAGCTCGCGCGGGCCCACCTCCCGCGCGAGCTCCGTCAAGAAGTGTGAGGAAAGAAGCGGCAAGTCGCTGCGCCGCTCGCGGAGCGGAGGCACGTCGACGATAAACACGGCGAGCCGCTGGTAGAGATCTTGCCGAAACGAACCTTCTGCGACGCGCCGGTGCAGCGGCGCCCACGTCGCGCTGATGACCCGCACGTCGACCTTACGGCTCTCGCGAGCGCCGAGCGGACGGATCTCACCGTCTTCCAAAACGCGCAGCAATTTCACTTGTAGATCGCGGGCCAGCTCCGCGATCTCGTCGAGAAATAGCGTGCCGCCGTGCGCTTGCGCGAAGGCGCCCTCGCGCGCTCCGTGGGCGCCCGTGAAGGCGCCGCGCTCGTGCCCGAAGAGCTCCGCATCAGCGAGCTCGCGTGGCAGCGTGCCTACATTCAGCGGAAGGAACGGGCGACCCTTGCGCGGGCCCGAGCCGTGGATGACGCGCGCGAGCACGTCTTTGCCGGTCCCCGTTTCACCCCGCAAAAGGACGGGACCGCGCACGGCCGCGAGCCGCCTCACTTCGGAGAACGCACGTCGCATGGCGAGCGAATTTCCGACGACGCCCGGCATCGCCACGGGCGGCGGATCGTCGCTCGGGCCGTGCACGGGGGCGGGCCTACACGTGGCAACCGCTCGACCCAACACGAACGCTGCGCCCGGGCCGAGGCTCGCGCGCGCGACCTCGGCCCCTCCCACGAACACGCCGTTCTTCGAGCCCAAGTCTTCGACGAGCAAGGCCCCTTGCTCGACGCGCACGACGCAATGGCGCGCACTCACCGTTCGATCGAGCACGCGCACGTCGCAATCGAGGCCCGAACCGAAAATGACGCGCTCGCCTTCTCCTACGAGGCGCGCCGACGGTACCCCCAGCGGACCCAGCTCGACGTGCCACGTGGCGTAGGGCTTCTCGCGGTCCATCTCCAGCGTGACACTGGAGATGGACTCGTCTCGTTCGAGGCTCGGGTCGTCGATGATTCCCATGGCGTGATGGCCCCATCGGTCGGATCGCCACGCCGTTGCGCGAATTCGACCTAGTGCCGCTTGGCCCCCATCCCCGCCGGGGCTTCGCCCAGAACAGGGCCCACCCACGGCACCTCCGGCGCCGATCGACCAGCTTCTCGATGCTCTCGAATCCGAGGGCCCCAATTTTCGCCGCGTGACACTAGTCCCCTGGATCTTTGATTTCTACCAAAAGTCCCACTCATTGCCCGTGCACCTTCTGCGTGCGCAGGCCGAAGCGGCGCATCTTCTCCAGGATTTCGTCGGCGGTTTTGATCCACTTGAAAGGCTTGCCCTCTTCG
>DATEMX010000011.1:0-9122 GCA_035275365.1 Polyangiaceae bacterium
AATAGGCGTGCAGCGCGCGCACGTCGGGCCCCTTGCTGCCCACCACCAGATCTTGCTCGAGCTCCGCAAGCGGCGTGACGCCTGCCTCTTGCTGCTCCTGCGGTGCCTCACCGCAGCCAGCAAGCGCAAGCGCAGCCCCAATGACCCAAGAATCCACCATAAATTTTCGCATCGGCACTCCCGTCTTTCTTGTCGTTTACGCGCTCGCGCACCATGCTTCGACGAACGCTCTGTAGCTGTAGTCTCGCGGATCGGAGAGCTGGAGGAGCAAGACGGCTTGCCGAAGTTCGGGCGCGACGAGTCTAACGCTTACTTGCATATCTCACACGCATCACGTTGTCAGCTCACGACAGGGCCCGTTGCTGCCAAGGCAGCCACACCGAACGGTTTCGAGGATTAGACGTTCGACTGCTGTGAACACCGTGCGATCGGATGGAACATCAACACGAACATCTCGAGATGACGGCGGGTGCGGTTGGCGCGGCGACCTATGACGGCCCTCTGAGCTCACAACGAGACGTGCCAGCCGTCCGGCAGGCCCGAATCGGGCGCGTAGCAACAGAAGGTGCCGGTATGGATACTCGCTGCGAGATGCCGCCCCAGCGCCGTACGCAGAGCGTCCCGAGATCACCAATCACCTATGGGAGATCGCTCGCAAGGGCGAGAAACTCAGTCACGACGCGCGGACTCCGATTTCTCGCAACTGTGGACTTCCGTCGCCCGAGATGCGGTTGAACCCAAGTGGGTAGGAGCTAGGCTGGGAGGGCCACCCTGCCGGCGGTTGAAGGAGAATACCGGTAGATGCGTCGCGCTACGGGTAAGTAAACGTTTATCTTCACCGGGCGGAAGCTTCGCCTGTTCACGTTTTGGTAACCGCGGCGAAACAGCGCCCACGTAGTGCCTTAGGGACCATGATCTCCCGAGCCTCCGCCCCCGGTACCGTCGCGCGACTGCTGGCTCTCGCCGGCCTCCTCGCGTCGGCTTTGACTCTATCCGCATGCGACAAGAAGGGGAGCGAAGCGGCCACCGCGGCTCCCTCCGCCGCGGGCTCGACCGAACCAGCCGCCGCGAAGGACAAGCCCTTCGTCGTGGGCTTCGTCTACGTGGGGCCGAAGGACGACTACGGCTACAACCAGGCGCACGCGGAGGGTGCAGCGGCGCTCGCGAAGCTCCCCGGCATCAAGATTCGCGAAGAAGAGAACGTCCCCGAGACCGATGCCGTACAGAAGACGATGGAAAGCATGGTGTCGCTCGACGGCACTTCGCTCCTCTTTCCGACCTCTTTCGGCTATTTCGACCCACACATCCTCAAGATGGCCGACAAGTTCGGCAAGGTTCAGTTCTTTCACTGCGGCGGCCTCTACCAAGACGGCAAGCACCCGAAGAACGCCGGAAGCTACTTCGGCTACATCGACGAGGCGCAATACGTCGCCGGCGTCGTCGCGGGCCTCACGAGCAAGAAGAGCAAGCTCGGGTTCATCGCCGCGAAGCCCATTCCGCAAGTTCTCCGCAACATCAATTCGTTCACGCTGGGGGCTCGCTCGGTCAACCCCAAAGCCACGACGACCGTCGTCTTCACGGGCGACTGGTCCCTCCCCGTCAAAGAGGCCGAGGCCGCCAACAGCCTCGTCGACCAAGGCGTCGACGTGCTCACGATGCACGTCGATTCGCCCAAGGTCATCGTGGAAACCGCCGAAAAGCGGGGAATCTACGTGTCTGGCTACCACGCCAACCAATCGGTCCTCGCTCCGAAGGGTTACCTGACCGGGGCCGAGTGGAACTGGGCCAAGGTCTACACCGACTACGTGAAGATGGTTCGCGAAGGCCAAACCCCGCCCCACCTCTTGCGCGGGGGATTCAAAGAGGGCTTCATCAAGCTCTCGCCCTACGGCGCGGCGGTGTCGGCCGAGACGAAGACCAAAGCCGACGACGCCAAGGCCAAGCTCACCGACGGCACGCTCGTCATCTACAAGGGGCCCCTGAAAGACAACGGCGGCAAGGTCGTCATCGCCGAAGGTTCGTCCAAGCCAGAGACCGACATCGAGCTCGAGAAGATGAACTACCTCGTCGAGGGGGTCGTCGGAAAGCTTCCGTGAACAGGCGGGCCGTTCGGGCTATCGAGAAGGTGGCGATCCCCAGCGGCGCGCTTGCCCTGTCGCTCGTCATCTTCGGCGTATTCGTAGCGCTGGCCGGCGCCGATCCGTTCGAAGTCTACTACGAGATGTTCCGGGGTGGATTCGGGACGTGGTTCTCATTTCAAAACACGCTGCAGCGCTCTGCGCCGCTCATGCTCACGGCCCTGTGCGCGGTGATCCCCGCGCACCTCGGCCTCATCGTGATCGGCGGCGAAGGCGCGCTCCTCTTGGGCGGACTCGCGGCCGTCATCGCCGGGCGCGCCATGGGCGACTCGTCGCCGATGGTGGCTTCGGGCGCGGTGGTGCTCGCCGGAGCGCTCGCCGGCGGCGGGTGGATCGCCTTCTCCGGCGCGCTGCGCGCATTTCGCGGCGTGAACGAGACCATCAGCTCGCTCCTCCTCAACTACATCGCCATCGCGCTCTTCAATCATTGGGTCGAGGGCGCGCTGCGCGATCCCACGAGCTTGAACAAGCCCTCCACGAGGCCGATCGGCGACGCAGCCGCCATCGGTAACCTGCCCGGTATGGACGTGCACTGGGGGCTCGCCTTCGGCCTCGTCGCTTGCGTCCTCGCGTACTTCTTGATCATGCGCAGCGTCCACGGGTTCGCCGCACGAATGATCGGCGGCAACGCGCGCGCGGCGGCGCTCTCGGGGATCGACGTGACCCGCCTCACCGTGGCGCTCTGCTTTGCCGCGGGGGCCGCGGCCGGCATCGCCGGCGCCATCGAGGTCGGCGCCGTTCACCACACCGCAAACGCCACGCTTATCGCAGGCTACGGATACACCGGCGTGCTCGTCGCTTTCCTCGCGCGTCAACATCCGCTGGCCGTGATCCCGATCTCGCTCCTCCTCGGTGGCATCAACGCCAGCGGAGGGCTCTTGCAGCGGACGTTTCACTTGCCCGACGCGACCGTCAAAGTTCTCCAAGGCATTCTGTTCATCGTGATCCTCGCGAGCGAAACGGTCTACGGGCGCTTCGATCTTCGGCGCCCGCGCAAGGTCGCTTCGCCCGTGCCCGCCGCCACCGACGCCGAAGCCGATCACCCCGTGAAAGGAGCCGCCTGATGGACGCCGCTAGCTTGGGCTTTTGGACGGTGCCGCTCGCGATGCTGGGGGGCGCGCTCCGCGTGAGTCCTCCGTTTTTGTTCGTGAGCCTCGGCGAATGCATCACCGAAAAGAGCGGGCGGGTGAACCTTGGTCTCGAGGGGACGCTCGTGATGGGCGCCATGGCCGGGTTCGGTGCCGCCCACCACTCCGGTTCGCCGTGGCTCGGCGTGCTCGCCGCGGGCACCGTCGGCGCGGTATTCGGGCTCGTTCACGCATGGCTCTGCTCGCTCCGCCGCGTTCACGACGTCGCCGTGGGCATCGCGCTCATGGTGTTCGGCACGGGCTTGGCGTTCTTCTTGGGTAAGCCGCTCATCAAGCCCACGGCGCCGCAGCTTCCGGCGCTCGACCTCGGCGCGTGGTCCGACGCGCCCGCGCTGCGCGCCGCGCTCCGCATCAACGTGCTCTTCTTGATCGGCGTCGCGCTGGCGTTCGCGATTCGCGAAACCTTCCGCCGCACGCGCATAGGGCTCGTCCTCAGAACCGCGGGGGAGAGCGCCGACGCCGCCCGCGCGCTCGGCTACGACGCCAACCGCGTTCGCGCCGTCGCCACGATCGCCGGAGGATTCTTGGCGGGCGTGGGCGGCTCGTTCTTGTCCCTCTATTACCCTGGAAGCTGGAACGAAGGCTTGTCGAGCGGTCAGGGCCTCATGGCGGTGGCCTTGGTGATCTTTGCCCGGTGGGATCCCGTGAGGTGTCTCTACGCATCGCTGCTCTTCGGCGGAGCCGGCGCGCTGGGGCCCGCCCTCCAATCACTCGGCATCACGACCGGCTACTACCTCTTCGGCGCCGCTCCCTACGTGCTCACCCTCGCCATCATGATCGCCACGAGCTCGGCCGAACGTACGCTCGCCGGCATGCCGGCGGAGCTGGGGGCGGCGCGATGAGCGCGACGAAACCACCGCGGCTCGAGGTGCGCGGCCTCGGTAAGCGCTTCGGATCGTTCGTCGCGTTGGACGACGTCTCCCTCGATGTAGCCCCAGGAACGGTGCACGCGCTCCTCGGTGAAAACGGAGCGGGCAAGAGCACCTTGGTCAAGAGCATCATGGGCTACCACCGCGCCGACGAAGGGCACGTGCGGCTCGGTGAACGCGAGATCGTCCCCAAGAGTCCTCGCGAAGCTCAAGAGCTCGGCATCGGCATGGTCTACCAACACTTCACGTTGGTCCCCAACATGACGGTCGCCGAAAACCTCGTGCTCTCGCGGCCGCGCCTCCCCTTCTTTCTCGACTGGCCGAAGGAGCACCGCGATCTCGCCGCATTCATGAGCGAGACGCCGTTCCAGGTGGATCTGGCGTCGCCCGTTCGTTCGCTCGCCGCGGGCGAGAAGCAGAAGCTCGAAATCTTGAAGCAGCTCTATTTGAAGAGCAGCATCATCATCCTCGACGAGCCGACGAGCGTGCTCACGCCTGCTGAAGCCGACGAGGTCTTGGGGCTGCTCCATGAGATGGCCCAGAGGGGCCAGGTGAGCCTCATCATCATCACGCACAAATTCCGCGAGGTCACGGCGTTCGCCGACGAAGTCACCGTCTTGCGCCGCGGGCGCCGCGTGGGAGGTGGCACAGTGAAGGACCTCACGCCCGCCGCGATGGCCGAAATGATGATGGGCGCGGCCGCGCCACAGAGCGTTCGCCCGGCACGAAGCAACGCGCCGGCTCGGGCCGAGATTCGCCTGGAGACGCAGAAGCTCAGCGCCAACGACGACTTCGGGTTGCCGGCGCTCTCCGAGGTGAGCATCGGCGTTCGGAGCGGCGAGATCGTGGGCATCGCCGCGGTTGCCGGCAACGGACAAGAAGAGCTCGTCGAGGTGCTCGCCGGGCAGCGGCAGAAGGCGAGCGGGCGCGTCGTCGTGCGCGGCATCGACTACCGCGCCACGCGCAAAGAATCGCGCCTGCACAAGGTCCGGTGCCTCCCGGAAGACCCTCTGCGCAACGCCTGCGTACCTCCCATGAGCGTCGCCGAAAACATGTCGTTCCGAAAGTTCGACGAGCCTCCGTTCGCGCTCGCGAGCCTCGCTATCTCGCCGCGCGCGATGGCTCGCAGCGCCGAGAAGCTCATCGCCGATTACCGCGTGAAGACGCCATCCAGCTTGACCCCGATCGCGAGCCTCTCGGGCGGCAACGTGCAGCGTGCCGTGCTCGCGCGCGAGCTCGACGGCGACGTCCAGGTGCTCATCGCCGCCAACCCTTGCATGGGCCTCGATTTCGCCGCCGTGGCCGAGATCCACGACCGTATCCGCAAGGCACGCGACGCCGGCACCGCCATCCTCCTCGTCAGCGCCGATCTCGACGAGATCTTCGCGCTCGCCGATCGCGTGCTCGTCATGAGCGAGGGCAAGGTGGTGCACGAGACGACTCCGGCCGCCGCCGATCTACGCGTGATCGGTCAATGTATGGCCGGGCAGGCCGAACATGGCTGAGGCACCCGGTACGCGGCTCATTTTTTCCTTCGCCGAGTTGATCGGCGACGATCTCGGCCGCCTCGTGTGGACACCTATGCGTCCCGGCGTCGAGCGATGCGATCTCTACAGCGTTCCCGGCGGATCCGCGGCGTCGGTACTCCGCTATGCTCCGGGCGGGCGCACACCGCGTCATCGTCACGACGGACACGAGCACATCGTCGTGCTCTCGGGTTCGCAGGAAGACGATCACGGCGTCTACGAAACGGGCGCTGTCATCGTGAACCCGCCGGGGAGTTCCCACGCCGTCCAAAGCCCGGGCGGCTGCGTCGTCCTCGTCGTATGGGAACGCGCCATCCACTTCGAGGACGACAGCCACCTTTGAAGCACGGTGGGCGTTTTCTCAGTCGCCGCCAAGGCCGCCAAGGCCGCCAAAGGGATTGGGGTTGGCCTTGCTGGCTGTCACGCCTTCGGTGCGCTGTTGGCGGCGACTGGGATCGTTAAGGGGGTCACCCCGTGGAGGGGGCCGTTGCGAGCGTGGCGCCGAGATCGCCTGGCTCGAAAAAGTGCACGCGATCGAGATCGAGGTGCATGAGACGCGTCTCGCCCGAGACGATGCCCTTGTGCGCGTCGATGTGCGCGATGACGTGCGCGTGCCGCGCCGTGGAGACGTAGACGTCCATCTTGTCGCCCAGGAATTCGACCACACCGACCTTCATGGGCAAGACGTTGTCGGTCATGGTTCCGTGCGGCTTGTCGCTGACGGCCTGCGGCCGAATACCGAGCACCACGCTGGAACCCACGAGACCGCCGAGCACGTCCTTGGCCCACCCGGGCACGCGGATCTTGCCCGCGCCTTCGTCGAACCAGAGCGCGCCGTTTTCCGCGACGACGGCACCTTCGAAGAAATTCATGGGCGGCGTTCCCACGAAACCCGCCACGAAGCGGTTGGCGGGCCGGTGGTAGACGTCGAGGGGCGCGCCGCATTGCTGGATGAAGCCGTCCTTCATGACGACGACCCTGTCGCCGAGCGTCATCGCTTCTTCTTGATCGTGGGTGACGTAGATGGTCGTGCTCTTGAGATCGAGGTGCAAGCGTTTGATCTCGGCGCGCATCTCGCCGCGCAACTTGGCGTCGAGGTTGGAGAGCGGCTCGTCGAAGAGAAAGCACTTGGGATCGCGCACGATGGCGCGCCCGAGGGCGACCCGCTGGCGCTGCCCGCCCGACAGCGTCTTCGGCTTGCGGTCGAGCATTTTCTCGATGCCGAGGATCTTGGCGGCCTTTTCGACCTTCTGCGCGATGACGTCTTTCGGGGTTTTCCGGAGCTTCAAGGCGAAGGCCATGTTTTCGAAGACGCTCATGTGCGGGTAGAGCGCGTAGTTCTGGAACACCATGGCGATGTCGCGATCTTTGGGCGGGACGTCGTTGACGAGGCGATCGCCGATGTGGATGGTGCCGCCGGAGATGTCCTCGAGACCGGCCACGCAGCGGAGCGTGGTGGACTTACCGCATCCGCTCGGCCCCACGAACACGACGAACTCTTTGTCGGCGATGTCCAGGTTGAAGCCGTTCACGGCCTTCATGCCGCTCGGGTAAGTCTTCTCGACATCCTTCAAAACGACGCGTGCCATGATGCGCGCACTCACCTTCCAAGACGCTCGTCGGAGAGACACCCGAGCAGGGATTCTTAGTACCATGTCCCAGCTCGCTGTGCGCCGGATCCCACCCGAGTGCGCCCCCCGACGCAATGTGCGGCGTCGTCTGTGGCACGTGTCCGCCCGTCGGCCCGTGAGCTGCTTCGAGAATCGCTGTACCGTGCTCGTGAAGGCTCCTCGCACCCAAGGGTTCGCCACACCCGACTCAACATGAGCAGCTCGACGTCCTTCGACTTCGTCGTATCAACCCCGAGATGCGGAGGAACGGCCGCTTCGGTGAGTTAGGGGCACGTTCGTGCGGGGTACTTGTTGAAGGTTATCCAATTGGGCCGGTAGGACACGAGCGCGTGCTTTCGCCGAAACGCGCCGATCACGCCGGGTCCGGCACGACACCCAAATCGAAGAGCGACGTGTGGCCTCCGCTCGCCACGATGACGTGATCGACGAGCGGCGTGCCGATCACGGCGGCAGCTCGGGCGACGGTGTTCGTAAGCTCGATGTCTTCGTCGCTCGGCGTTGGATCGCCGCTCGGATGGTTGTGCACCAAGACGAACGCGCTCGCCGCTTCGCGCAAGGCGGCGCGCAGGACATCGCGCGGCTCGACCGAGCAACCGTGCAACCCTCCCTCGGCGACACGCCGAGCCGCGCGCAAGCCGTTGCGACCGTCGAGCGCGAGCACCCAAACTTGCTCGTGATCGAGCTCCGATAAACGCAGGCGAGCCCAGCGGGCCACCTCGGCCGACGACGCCAGGTTGGGGCGTGGACACACGGCCGAGCGGAGGACGACGCGACGACCGAGCTCGAACCCCGCCGCAATGCGGGCAGCTTTGACCAAGCCGACGCCGCGCAACTGAGCCACGGCGTGCGGCCCCAACCGAAGCAACCCCAGGAGGCCCCCCGATTGTTCGAGGAGCTCCGACGCCACCCGCATCACCGGCCGGCCCTTCTCGCCCGTGCCGAGCAAGACGGCGACGAGCTCGGCGTCGGCCAGGGTGTCGAAACCGTCAGTGATGCCGCGCTCGCGCGGCATGGTGAGCGCGATGGCAATGGCGCCGGGCTGGCTGATCATGGCCGAGGAAGAGCACGCCGCGGGCCACCTCTATCGGAGCGAAATGACACGCGGCCGCCCTGGCACACCTGGCCATCCTGGGTGGCGCCCGCCACGTCGAAAGGTCGGATCGTTGGGCCCCGACCCCGCATGATCGGATGCCATGCGGCAGGGGAGAGAGTAGGGTGCTCCGAACTTGGCTCCAGCAAAGGACAACGCCATGCCCTCCGTGATCCCCGAGAACTACGCCGATCTCTTCCAAAAGAAGGCCTTCGCCAATCTCGCGACGCTGATGCCCGACGGATCACCTCAGGTGACCCCCGTTTGGGTCGACTTCGACGGCACCCATATTCTCGTCAACTCGGCGCGCGGCCGGCAGAAAGACAAGAACATGCGGAAGAACGCCATGGTCTCGATGTCGATCCTCGATCCCGACAATCCCTACCGCTACATCGAGGTGCGCGGCAAGGTGACCGAGATCACCGAGCAGGGCGCGGACGATCACATCGACAAGATGGCCAAGAAGTACATGAACAAGGACAAATACCCTTATCGCCGCGAAGGCGAGGTCCGCGTCATTTTCAAAATCTTGCCAATGCGCACGACGCAAATGGGTTGAACGGACGGCGGCGCGATTGCTCCTGCGCTGCCGCGCGGCACCGTTCGGCGGTACCGTGATGGGATGCGCTTGAGCTTGAGCAGCGCGGCGACCGCCGTTCTGGCTACCCTGATCGCGCTCGGCTCGCCGCGCATCGTGCGGCGTTCGAGTGGCTGCCTTCA
>DATEMX010000012.1:0-13830 GCA_035275365.1 Polyangiaceae bacterium
TGGCCATCGGCGCCGCCATCGCCGCCGCCACCAGCAACGGCCCGCTCGCTGCCAAGCTTGCCAACCTCGGCCTCAGCGAAGCGCAAGTCACGGGCGTGCTCGCCCTCTCGCGTGAGGTCGTCGAGAAGGTCGTTTGGGAAGTCGTCCCGGTCCTCGCCGAGACGATGATCAAAGAAGAAATTCGCCGCCTGACCTCCGAATAGGCCCCGCCCGGCGCCGGCGAGTTGCGCCAACCCGACGCATCACGGCGCGAACCGTGGTAACTCCGTCGCGCCATGGATACAGCCTACGAGCCCGATAAGGTCGAGCCGCGCTGGTACGCGTTTTGGCTCGAGAACGGCGTTTTTCAGGCGAACGCCGATCCCGCCGACACGCGCCCCGTTTATTGCATCCCTATGCCGCCGCCCAACGTCACGGGAGCGCTGCACATGGGGCATGCCCTCATGACGACGCTCGAGGATATCCTCACGCGTTGGCACCGGATGCGCGGCTTCAACACGTTGTGGACGCCCGGGATCGATCACGCGGGAATCTCGACGCAGGTGGTCGTCGAGCGGCAGCTCAAGCGCGAAGGCAAGAGCCGGCACGATCTCGGGCGCGAACAGTTCGTCGAGCGCGTTTGGCAGTGGAAGGCCGAGAGCGGCGGACGCATCGCCCTGCAACAGCGCGAGCTCGGCGCCTCGCCCGACTGGAGCCGTTCGAAGTTCACGATGGATCCGGACATGGGGCTCGCCGTCAACGAGGCGTTCGTGCGCCTCTATGACGACGGGCTCATCTACCGCGACACGCGCCTCATCAACTGGTGCGTCGACTGCCAAACGGTGCTGAGCGATCTCGAGGTAACGAACGAAGAGGGCGCCAACGGCGAGCTCTTCGAATTCGCTTACGAAGTGGAGGGCGGCGGCGAGCCCATCGTCGTGGCGACGACGCGCCCCGAAACGATGCTCGGCGACACGGCCGTCGCCGTGCACCCCGACGACCCGCGCTACCTGCATTTGCACGGCAAGATGCTGGTGCATCCCTTCGTCGATCGGCGCATCCCCGTCATCACCGACGCCATTTTGGTCGACCCCAAGTTCGGCACGGGCGCCGTGAAGGTGACGCCTGCGCACGACTTCAACGACTTCGCGACGGGCAAGCGCCACAAACTCGCCGAGATCACCATCTTCCACAAAGACGGGACGATGAACGAGAACGCCGGCCCATTCGCCGGCATCGACCGCAAAGAAGCGCGCAAGCAGGTCAAGCGCGCCCTCGAGCAAAAGGGGTTGGCCCGCGGCACTAGGCCCCATCTGCTCACCCTTCCGAAATGCGAGCGCAGCGCGACGGTCGTGGAGCCGATGATCTCCACGCAGTGGTACGTGCGCATGAAGCCGCTCGCCGACCCTGCGCTCGCCGCGGTGGCCGACGGGCGAACCAAGATCATCCCCGAAGAATGGGCCAAGACGTACAACCACTTCCTCGAGAACATCCAGGATTGGTGCATCTCGCGTCAGCTTTGGTGGGGCCACCAGATCCCCGCGTGGTTTTGCCCTTCGGGGCACGTCACCGTGGCCCGCGGCGTGCCCGCGGCGTGCTCCGTTTGTCAAAGCGCCGAGCTCGAGCAGGAGGCCGACGTGCTCGACACGTGGTTTTCGAGCGGGCTTTGGCCGTTCGCCGCTTTGGGCTGGCCCGAGAGCACGCCCGCGCTCGCCAAATTTTACCCCGCGAGCGACATGGAGACCGGGTACGACATCCTCTTCTTCTGGGTGGCGCGCATGATGATGATGGGGCTCTACTTCATGAAAGAAGTGCCCTTTCGCCGCGTGCTCTTGCACGGCATGGTGGTCGACGAAAACGGCGACAAGATGAGCAAGGTCAAGGGCAACGTCATCGACCCCTTGGACCTCATCCACGGCTCGACGTTCGACGAAGTCATCCAGAAAACATTGCCCGGAGCCCCTCGCGAGGAGGCGCTCGCCAAATTCAAGAAATGCTACCCCTCGGCGGCGCAGATGGGCGGCGGGTTTCCCGCGTTCGGAGCCGACGCGCTGCGCTTCGCGCTCGCCAGCTATTCGCCCCAAGCCAAGCGCATCGCCCTCGCGCCCAAGCGCATCGAGGGCTACCGGCACTTTTGCAACAAGATCTGGAACGCGACGCGCTTCGCGCTCCCCTACATCGAGCGCCACGCGCCGGACGGCGCCTCTCTGCCGCCGAAGGCCACATGGCGCGCCAACCGATGGATTATGTCGCGGCTCGCGTTCGCGCTCGAACAGACCGAGCAAGGGCTCTCCGAATTTCGCCTCGACGACGCTTCCTTCGCGCTCTACCGCTTCTTCTGGAACGAGCTCTGCGATTGGTACCTCGAGATCGTCAAGCCAGTCTTTCTCGACGAAGGCACGCCGCTCGCCCCGGAGTCCGCGGCCACGCTCGTGCACGCGCTCGAGACCTCGTTCCGGGCGCTGCACCCCTTCATGCCGTTCTTGACCGAGGAGTTGTGGCACCGCATACCGCGGGCCGCCGCGGGGCCGGCGTCGATCGCGCTCGCCCCATTCCCCACGTCCAAAGAAGGGCTACGTGACGAGCCGGTCGATCGCGAGATGGCGCTCGTGTCGGCCGTCATCAGCGCCGCGCGCACGATTCGGAGCGAGCACGAGGTGCACCCCGCTGCGCAGGTTGCGCTCGTCTTGCGGACCGACGATGTCGCCGTGCGAAAGCTCTTCGCCGAAGAAATCGTCACGATTCGAACGCTCGCCAAGACCCTCGGCGATCCCGTGATCGAACCGACCGGCGGCGGAAGGCCACCCGGCAGCTCGATGAGCGTGACGGGTTCCGTCGAAGTCATGGTGGGGCTGAAAGGCCACGTCGAGCCGGCCAAAGAGAAGGAGCGCGTCGAGCGCGCCATCAAGAAAGTTCAGAAAGACGTCACCGTGATGGAAAAGAAGCTCGCTTCGCCCGCCTTTGCCGAGAAGGCCCCGGCCGACGTGGTGACACAAGCTCGGGAGCAGCTGGAAACGCTGCGCCGCACGCTCGTGCAACTCGACGAAGCGCGAGGCCTGGCAGACGAGCTCTAATACCACCTATGACTAGTCCTCCCGGCGCAAAGTTGCTAAGCCTTGCGGGCCCAGGCGGCCCTCTTTGGTGGGGCGAGGGTTCCGGCCTACCGGCTTTCTAGAGAATGAGCGACTTAGAGCAAAACCAGGTCCCGAGCCCGGCCGCGTCTGCACCAGCAGCGGCCTCCACCACCGAAGGCCCGGCAGCGGCCGTCGCCCTTTCGCAGAACGGAGGCGGCGCGGCGTGGCGGAACGTCTGGAGTTTCGTGACGGCAAAGATGAGCGGCGATCGCAAACCGAGTGCCCTCGCCGGCAATCGGCTGCGCCCGCTTCGTGGCGGGCTCACGCTGCTCGGCGGCGGACTCTTGGCCTTCGCCCTCATGGCTTTGGAGGGGCAGTATCGCTGGGGCGTGCCGCTCGGAATCGCCGGCATCTTCGTGGCGAGCTTCGGCATCCTCGACTTTCTAGGCACCTTCGACGACCCCGCCGAGCGCGTCGCCAGCTCGAAGACCATCGGCGAGCTTCGAAACCCGCTCCTCGGATTGTTCGGCTCGCTCGGAGCCACGCTGTTTTTCATCGGCCTCGCCGCCGGCGGCCGGCTGCCCACGCCCGCCGCGGCGGTCATCATCCCGGCGTCGTTCGTAGGCCTCATCGTCTCGGTCTTCGAGATGGGCGTGAGGCTCGGGCCTTGGGCGACCGACGAAGACGGCAACGTGCGCCCGCTTTGGCGAAGGCACGGGTTTTGGGTCGTGCTCACCGGGACACTGCTCTATCTCCCGATGCAAGGGAGCTATTCGCTCTCCGATCCGTGGGAGACGCACTACGGCGAAGTCGCCCGCGAAATGCTCGCGCGCAACGATTGGGTCTCGACGTGGTGGGCGCAAGACGGGTGGTTTTGGTCCAAGCCCGTTTTGGATTTCTGGATGCAGGCGCTCGCGATGGGCATCTTCGGCGTCAACTACCGCCCGGGCCAGATGCTCGTGGGTGCCGAACACGGACACACGCCGTGGCCGGAGTGGGCGGTGCGGATGCCGGTCTTCGTTCTGACGATCGTCGCCCTCTACTTCCTCTACAAGGGCGTGGCCAAGGTGTTCGGGCGGCGTGCGGGTATGCTCGGCGCCCTCATCCTCGCGACGATGCCCCAGTGGTATCTGCTCGCGCACCAGACCATCACCGACATGCCCCTCGTGGCGACGCTGTCGACGTCGATGGGGCTCCTCATGCTCGGGATGCACACCGATCCCGATCTCAACGTGCGCGGCTACGAAGTGTCGGTGCTGGGCAAGAAGTTTCGCCTCACCGGCTATCACCTCGTATTCGGCGTGATATTGCTCTCGGCGTTGCCGCAGATTCTCTACCTCTGCTCGCGCAACGCGGAGGTGCAGTGGCTCCCGAAGACGCCAGGGTTTCGCTGGCATGCCGACGAATTTTGGTCGGGTTCCAAGGGCAACTGCGGCCTTCCCGGCAACGAAGCGTGCACCGGGCAACGGCCCGTCAACGCGCAGTTTCAACCGGCGCTGCAGGGCCTCATGTGGTCCGGCATCCTCGGGTTCGTCCTCTTTTTGAACTGGGGCGAGCGGCGCGTGCAGCGCCTCTACTTCCTCGCCGCCTGGTACTTTGCGGCCGTCGCCACGATGGGCAAAGGGCCCGCGGGGTTCGGCCTTCCCATTTGCGTCACGCTCACGTACATCGCCGCAACCCGCAAATGGCAGAAGATTTTGAGCATCGAGATCGTGAGCGGGCTCTTGCTCATCGCTGCCGTGGCCATCCCTTGGTACATGGCCATGTACATTCGCCACGGTCAGCCGTTCACCGATCGGCTGATTTTCCACGACATGTACAAGCGCGCGATGACGCACGTTCACGACACCAACGAGGGTGACGACGTCAGTTTCCGCTTTTACATCTGGCAGCTCGGGTACGCCCTCTTTCCATGGACGGGCCTGGTGCCCGCGGGGCTCGTGTGGTGGACGCGGCGGCGCGACGACGCCGAAGGCGGCCAGGGCGACGTCTCGGTGTTTCTCGCGATGTGGTTCGTCTTCGCGTTCGGCCTCTTCACGGCCATGCTCACGAAGTTCCACCACTACATTTTCCCCGCCGTGCCGCCGGCTGCCATGCTCACCGGCATCATGGTCGACCGCATGCTCGGCAAAGGCGCGCTCGCCAAGGCCGGCGACACTTGGAAATACCTCGCCGGCGCGGGCCTCGGCGCGCTCCTCACCGTCTACGGGTTCATTCGTATCTTCCCGGGCAGCATCAGCGGCTTTCGCTCGGCCGAGAGCACGGTGCGCCCTGCCTCGTTCTTGCTCGGCGTTCCTTCGATCGCGGTCGGCGTGGCCGTGGCCATCGCCGCTGCTTGGAAATTCGGCCGGCCGGCCGAAGAGTCCGACACCGATCCGCCCGAACAAGTCCGCACGCGCAAGCACGAAGATCTCATGCTCGGCGGCGTTGGCATTGCCGCGGCGGTCGTCGTCGCCCTCGTGGGGCGCGATCTCGCGGCCAAATCGGACTCGGGTGACATCGTCGGCCAGGCTCGACTCATCCACCTCTTCACGTACAATTACCGGCGGCTCTGGCCGGAGTCGCTCGAGTGGAGCGGGCTCTTGGCGGGGTTTGCCGTCGTAGCGACGGCGCTCTGTATTTTCTTGATGATCGAACGCATCCGCCGGCACGCGGCGGTGCTCCTCTTGGCGACGGCGCTCATCTGGGCAGCTTGGGGGCTCGACATCTACCTCGTCAAGGCCGCTCCGCACTGGGGCCAGCGCGAGGTCATCGAGGCCTACTTCAAGATGCGGGGCAATCCGAGCGAGCCCATCGTCGCCTACCAAATGAATTGGAAGGGCGAGAATTTCTACACGGGCAATCAGATCCCGGCCTTCGTCTCGAGCGGCTCTCCCTTCACGAGTTGGCTCAAGGGTCAGCAGGACAAGGGCATCAAGACGTTCTGGTTCGTCACCGAGCACAGCCGTTCGAGCGCGCTCAAGAACGAAGCGGGCTCGCCGAAGGTGTTCGACACCGTCACCGACAAGCGCGTGAACAACAAGTTCTGCTTGATCAAGGCCGTCTACGACTGACGCCGCTTCACCTGCGCGAGGCGCCGGGAAAGTCCGTGAGCAGCGTGATGACGGCCGGGCGAACCGTTCGGTTCACGGCGACGCGGCGCCGGAGTAGTGACGTTCGAGGGCGTCGAGCATGCCCGTTACCGTGTACTCCGCTGCAGCGACGTCGACTCGAAGGCCGAGCTCTTGGGCGGTGCCCTGGGTGACGGGACCAATCACCGCGACGACGGCGCGGGTCAAGAGCTCGCACGCGCGCGGGCCCAGAGCCGACGCGAGCTCACGCACGGTGGAGCTCGACGTGAACGTCACGACGTCGATCTTGCCGGCTTCGAGATCGGCCGCGAGCTTGGCGACGCCTTCAGCGGGGGCTGGCCTCGTCTCATAGGCAGCGACGACGTCGACCTCGATCCCAGCGGAGGCGAGGGTCGCGGGCAGCGCGTCGCGCGCCACGAGCGCGCGCAAGACGAGCGCCTTTACGGGCCCTTGGGCCATTCGCCTGGCGAGCGCGTGCACGATGGCCTCGGCGAGCCCTTCGCCGCGATACTCGGTAGCGACGACGTCGGCGACGATGCCTCGCTTCGCCAGCGCCGACTCCGTTCCAGGTCCAATGGCGGCGACGAGCGCGCGGCCGAAGGCGCGCGCGTCGTGCCTTCGGCCCGCGAGCGCCGCCATCGTTCGCTCGGCGCCGTTTGCGCTCGTGAAAGCGACGAGCGCGTAGTCGCCCAAGCGATCGAGCGCGCTCTCGAACGCCGCTTCGTCAGGAGGTGGGGCGATCTCGATGGCCGGGAGGAGCACCGCCTCGGCGCCGCGCTCGCGGATCTCGCGCGCCGTTTCGTTCGCTTGGTGGCGCGGGCGGGTGACGACGATGCGCTTTCCGAAGAGCGGCTTTTGATCGAACCAGCGCATGCGCCGGCGAAGGCTGGCGACCTCGCCGATGACCACGACCGAAGGATTGGTGATATTGGCTGCTTGCGCGCGCTCGGCGATGTCCGACACGGTAGCCTCGAGGACCGCCTGCCGAGCCCAGGTGCCCCATTGGACCGCGACGGCCGGCGTCTTCGGATCGCGGCCGTGCGCCAAGAGCGCCGCGGTGATCTCGGGGAGCCGCTTCATGCCCATGATCACGCAGAGCGTTTGCGTCGCCGTGGCGAGCTTCGACCAGTCGTGCGCCGTTCGCTCCTTGCCCGGGCTCTCCGTGCCAGTGATGAAGGCGACGCTCGAGGAGAGGTCGCGGTGCGTGAGGGAGATACCCGCGTAGGCAGCGGCGCCGATGGGCGAAGTGATGCCGGGGACGATCTCGAAGGGAATGGCGGCGTTCGCGAGCGCCTCGATCTCCTCAGCGCCTCGGGCGAAAAGAAGTGGATCGCCGCCCTTCAGACGAGCCACGATGCGCCCCGCCTTGGCGAGGGCCACGATCTCGGCGTTGATGGCGTCTTGCGAGAAGCTCTCTTCGCCGTAGCGCTTGCCCACGTGCCGGAGCTCGGCGCCGGGACGCGCGTGTTCGAGGAGCGCGGGATGAGCGAGCGCATCGTAGAGGACCACGTCGGCCTTCCCGAGCAAGCGAGCACCGCGCAACGTCAAGAGTCCGGGGTCTCCCGGACCAGCGCCAATCAAGTAGACCTTGCCGACCACCGGGGGGAACTTAGCATGTGGGAGCTGGAGTCCGTGCTATCCCTGTCGCATGGGATTTCCGGTCTCACGTCCTCGTCGCCTCCGGCAAACGGCGGCCATCCGCGCGCTGTCGCGCGAGACCGCATTGGATCCGGGCGACCTCATTTATCCCCTATTTTTTTCCGCTACCCTGACCTCTCCGCAACCGGTTTCCACCATGCCCGGCGTGTCGCAGCTGCCCGTCGGCGCCGCGGCCGCTGAGGCGCGCGAGGCCGTTTCGCTCGGCCTCGGGGGGGTGCTCCTCTTCGGTCTGCCCAAAGCGAAGGACGAGCGCGGCAGCTCGGCCATCGATCCCGACGGGCCCGTGCCCCGCGCCGTCCGCGCCATGAAAGAGGCCGCGCCCGACCTGCTCGTCATCACCGACGTGTGCGTCGACGAGTACACCGACCACGGCCACTGCGGCATCCTCCGCGAGAACCGGCGCGGCGTCCTCGAGGTCGACAACGACGCTACGCTCGAGGTGCTGGCCGAGGCCGCGGTCGTCTACGCCAAGGCGGGGGCCGACATCGTCGCGCCGAGCGACATGATGGACGGCCGCGTCGGCCGTATCCGCAAGGCGCTCGACGGCGCGTCGATGATCGAGACGGCCATCTTATCGTACGCGGTGAAGTACGCGTCCTGCTTCTACGGCCCCTTCCGCGAGGCGGCCGACTGCGCCCCCAAGTTCGGCGACCGCGCCGGCTACCAGATGGATCCCGGCAATGCGCGCGAGGCGCTCCGCGAGGCAGCCTTCGACGAGGAAGAGGGCGCCGATCTGCTGATGGTCAAACCCGCGCTCGCGTACCTCGACGTCATCGCCAAGCTCCGCGCCGCCAGCAACTTACCCATCGGCGCCTATAACGTGAGCGGCGAATACGCGATGGTGAAGGCCGCCGGAGCAGCCGGCATGCTCGACGAGAAGAGAGCCATGATGGAGGTGCTTACCTCGATCCGCCGCGCCGGCGCCGACTTCATCCTCACCTACCACGCCAAAGATGCGGCCCGCCTTCTCCGGTAGCCGCCAGGCGGCGCTGTTCGGCGCGTTGCTCGCGGCGCTGCTCCCACTCGGGTGCAACGTGGCCGCGTGCGACACGGCGGACGAGAGCAACCCGCCCGAGATCTACCGCAACGGTACGGTGACCGATGGCGAGTACGAGTCTTCGCCGTGGAAGAGCGGTTGGCTTCATTTTCCGGGCGGCAAGCAATACATTCTGGAGCATCACCTCGGACATACCCCGAAGAATTATATGGTGTCGCTGTCGTTCACGCAGGACGGTGAGCGCTCCACGCAATGCTCCGGCAACTCTTGCCTCGAGCTCTGCATCACCGACGACGCCATCTGGCTCAAGAACGACACCTGCGCCGAGTTCTGGATTCGTGTCGTGACAACGGGTGGCAGAAGCGCGACTCCAGGCACCTGCCTGAAGCGAGGCACACGTCTGCTCGACGGCTCCGCCGGTGGCAACGGTTCGATCGCCGGTGACGCCGCGTCCGACGCCACCGGCGAAATATTACCGCATCAAACGAACGACGCCGGGGTTCCGTTCGAGGCGGCGTCGGCCGACGACGCGGGCGACTGACCCACCGATGCGGGAGGGACACCGAGCGGCGTAAGCTGATCGGTGTTCCAGCGCTCGTCCACTGGTCGCTTTGGCGAATTGCCTTCGAAACGTCATCGACATCGGTCGCCGCGTAGCAGTAGCAATGGGTCGACGAGGGCCCCATCTTGTCAGGACCGACACTTACAGAAGTCGCCAAGCAGGCCGATCAGATCACCGTCTCGGCGAACATCGTTTGGACACTGGTGACCGGCTTTTTGGTCATGTTCATGCAGGCGGGGTTTGCGCTCGTGGAAACGGGCCTGACGAGATCGAAGAACGTCGCCCACACCATGGCGATGAACTTCCTCGTTTACGCGATCGGCATCTTGGGCTTCTGGATCGTGGGCTTCGGTCTCGAGATGGGCGGCGTCGGGGCCATGTCGACGTTCGGCGGCGACGCGACGCTGTCGAGCGAGTTCGTTATCAACATCGCGGGCCACGACTTCGGCCTCTTCGGGACCAAGGGCTTCTTTCTCACGCTCGGCAACTACACGCCCGCCGTCGCCACGATGTTCTTCTTCCAAATGGTCTTCATGGACACGACGGCCACGGTGCCGACCGGTGCCATGGCCGAACGATGGAAGTTCATTTCCTTCGTCATCTTCAGCTTCGTCATCTCCACCGCGATTTATCCCATCTACGCCAACTGGGTGTGGGGCGGCGGATGGCTCTCGCAGCTCGGCAAAGAGTTCGGTCTGGGGCATGGCCACGTCGACTTCGCGGGCAGCTCGGTCGTGCACATGACGGGCGGCGTCGCCGCGCTCGTCGGAGCCAAGATGCTCGGTCCGCGGATCGGCAAGTACAACCTCGACGGCTCACCCAATCCCATCCCGGGTCACAACATCCCGATGGCGCTCCTCGGCGCGTTCATCCTTGCGTTCGGGTGGTTCGGGTTCAACCCGGGCTCCACGTTGTCGGGAAACGATACGCGCATCGCCATCGTCGCCGTGAACACCATGTTGGCGTCGGCGGCCGGCGCCTTCTCGGCCTGCGTCTATGTGTGGACGCGCTACGGCAAACCTGACCCGACTTGGCTCGCCAACGGCATGCTCGCGGGCCTGGTCGCCATCACGGCGCCCTGCGCCTTCGTCGGGGCCCCTGCGGCCGTGTTCATCGGAGGCGTGGCGGGCGTTTTGGTGGTGGCCTCGGCCATGTTCGTCGAACAAACGCTCAAGATCGACGATCCTGTCGGTGCTTCCAGCGTGCACGGCGCGTGCGGCACATGGGGCGTTCTCGCGCTCGGTCTCTTCGCCAACGGCACCTACGGCGAAGGATTGAACGGCGTCGCTGGACCGGTCAAAGGGTTCTTGTTCAGCAACGACGGCGGTCAGCTCTTGGCCGAGTGCATCGGCATCGCCGCCAACTTTGCCTACGTCGGCACGATGGCGGGTCTCACGATGTACGCGCTCGATAAGCTGGTTGGCAACCGTGTCTCCGCCGACGACGAGATCGCCGGGCTCGACGTGCCCGAGATGGGCGTCTCGGGCTACACTGCCGAACCCGGGACCGTCATTCCCGAAGAGAGTGTGTTCGCTCCGACGATGACAGACATTTCGTATCCACCGGCGCCCAGAACCATGAGAGTGACGCGACCATGACCAAAGCTCACCCGATTCCCGCGCCAAAACGGGAAGCACCATCCGGGTTTCAAGCGCGCTTCCAGGGCGCCAACCTCTGGGACCTCGTTCAGATCGAGTGTTTGTCGAAGAGCCGGCGCGTGGTCCGCGTGACCACGCTCGGCAAGGTCGGCTACCTCTACTTCGACGGCGGCAACATCGTTCACGCCAACACGCTCGGCCTCGACGGTGAAGCGGCGGCCTTCGAGATTTTGCGATGGGACAAGGGGGCTTTCGAACCATACGAAACGTCGTGGCCGACCCGTGTCACCATCCGCATCTCGTGGCAGGAGTTGATGATTCGCGCGGCCCAAGCCGAAGACGAGCAAGGGCGCGAGAGGGCTGCTCACTCACCGACCGCCGTGGCCGCCGTCCACGAGCTCAGAACGACGGAGTCTCAACTCACCATGAAAGCTCAGAGCCTTGCCGAAGGTCCGCGCGACCAAGATTTCGAAGTAGCCGTTCGCCTCGACGAAAACGGCGACGTCATCGACAGCCGAGGTTTTGCCGAAGACTTCGCCGGCGTAGCAGCGTATTCGCTTCGCCTCGTGCACATCCTCGGCGATCTGTTGGGAATGGAAGAGTTTCAGGGCATCGACTGTACTTTCAAGAAAGGCCGCTGCATCGTCGTCAGAGATCCCGACGGAAGCATCCTCGCCTTCAAGCCCAAGCCGGAGATGGATCTCCGATTCGTCAAAGATCGGATATGATCGGGGCCTGATGCATTCGAGCTTCGGCCACATCCTCGCCACGCTGCGCGACGTCGACGGCGTGATCGGTGCGTTCATCATTTCCGATGACGGGCAGCTCGTCGACAAAGACCTCCCGTCGATCTTCGACGCCTCGCTTTTTCACGAAGCCGGTCCGCGCATCGTGCGCCTGCGCGACACGCTCTCGAGCAGCGGTGACGAGATGGAGTGGTGTTCGCTCAGGTTCAACGACCACAAGCTCAACGTGCGCGTCACGCCCATGGGATTTCTGTGCGTCATCTCGAGCAGCACCGTAAACGTTCCCGCGCTCAAGATGGGCGTACAGCTGGCGCAGCGGCGCATCATGAGCGAGTACGGCTCTCTTCCCCCGGAGTCGGCCCCCCGCGCCATCCCCAGCCCGCCCCCTTCGAACCCGCCCAGTTCGAACCCGCCCAGCCAGAGCGTCTCGAGCACGAGCCCTTCGCTCGCTCCGCCGAGCTGGACGCAGGGGCCGTACAGCACGACGCCGCCACCGCCGAGTGCTCCGATGGTTGGGCAAGAGTCGGCGAAGATGTATCGCGGCCGCCCCGTCAAGTGAGCGGCGAAGACGCGTCGGGTGCGGGTCGCTGAAACGGCGGTTCGTGGTAGGTATCGGGCCATGTTGCCTGCTGCATTCGAGGCCCGCGCGTTGTGCATGCGATGCATGCGCCCCGAGAGCGTTTGCTATTGCCCTCACCTCACGAGCATCGAATCCGCCACGCGCGTCGTACTCTTGCAGCACCCGCGCGAACGCGACGTGGCCATCGGAACGGCGCGCATGGCGAGCCTCTGCTTGCCGAACTCCGAGCTCCACGTCGGCATCGATTGGCAGGGGTCCCACGCGCTCGCCCGCGAGCTCTCGGATGCGAAGCGCCCGCCGGCGTTGCTCTACCCGGGCGAGGGCGCAATCGACGTCTTCCGAAACCCTCCGCCCGGCCCCATCACGCTCGTCGTCGTCGACGGAACTTGGTGGCAAACGCGCAAGCTCGTCCGCAAAAATCCCGTGCTCGCCGCCCTACCGCGCTACGCCTTCACCCCGGCTCAGCCGAGCGAATACCGCATCCGCAAGGAGCCCCACGAGGCGTGCGTCTCCACGATCGAGGCCCTTGTCCACGTCCTCGGCGCGCTCGAAGGCGATCCCGAACGCTTTCGCCCGCTGCTCGAGCCATTTCGCGCGATGATCGACACGCAGATCGACTGCGAGCGGCGCTTGCAAGGCGGACGCGCTCGCAAAAAACAAACCGAAAAGCCGCCGCGCCCGCTCGTTCCCCCCTGCATGCACGAACGCGCGGACGACTTGGTGTGCGTCGTCGGCGAAGCCAACGCATGGCCTTACCGCGCCACCGAGCTCCGCACGAACCACCCCGACGAGCTCGTCCAGTGGGCCGCGCGCCGCCTCTCGACGGGCGAAGCGTTCGACTTCACGGTCGCGCCCGTACATCCCCTCGCGCCGAGCACCCCCGTCCACACGCGCCTCTCGCCCGAAGAGCTCGCGGCCGGCGGCACCGTCACGGAGCTCGCCGAAAAGTGGCGGGCCTTCGTGCGCGAGACCGACGTCATCTGTTCGTGGGGTCGCTACGCGACGTCACTCTTTGTCAAATCGGGTGGCCACTTGCCGAAGGCCCGCGTCGACCTCCGCCAAATCTCGCGCGAATTCTCGCACGGCAAAGTCGGGACACTCGAGGCGTTCATCGCGAAGATCGCGTCATCGTCTCCCCCCACCACGGCCCGGGGCCGCGGCGGCATACGCCTGGCGCAAATCGAGGACGTTGCTCGCCATCTCAGCGCCGCCTCCGCAGCACTAGTGTCACGCGGCGAAAATTTGGCCCCCAGATTCGAGAGCATCGAGAAGCTGTAGATCGGCGCCGGAGGTGCCGTGGGGGTGGGGCCCTGTTCCGGGCGAAGCCCCGGCGGGGCGAGGGCGAAGCCCCCGGAGACAAAGTGATAGTGCCGCGCGGCGAAAATCCGACCCCCAGATTCGAGAGCGTGGATACTTGCCATGCCGGCACGCCTGGATGCCAAGTCACGAACGACGGGGGGACCCCTTCCTGCTTCACTTCTCAATTTGGCATGGCAAATTGGGAACGACGGCTGAACTGAGGTCAAGACTTCGGCCGGGCGAAACTAGTGTCGCGCGGCGAAAA
>DATEMX010000013.1:0-2117 GCA_035275365.1 Polyangiaceae bacterium
TCGTCTCGCGAGGAAAAGAGACGGAGCGAAAGCGTGTCCGCGACGCCTTCGAAAAGACCCGCAACGACGTCGTGAAGCTTCAGACGGCGGCTACGAGCAATCTCGGGGAGGATCAGGCGCTCATCTTCAGCTCTCACCTAATGCTTCTAAATGACCCGGTCTTGCTCGCCCGCATCGAAGAGGGCATCGAGCGCGAAAGGACGGCGGCAGGAGCCATCGAGGCGGCGATCGACGAATTCGAGGGTCGACTCCGCGGCGTACGAGACCCCTACATCCAGGAGCGCGTCGAAGACCTCGAAGATCTCTGTAGCCGCATCCTCGGGCACCTCATGGAGTCGAAGATGCCGAGCTCGCTCGCAGCCCTGGTGGTGGTGAGCCCCCGCGTTGCGCCGTCTCTGGTGATGGAAATCAAGACGCGGGGGGCGGCGGGCATCGTCGCCGAAGCGGGAGGGCCCACTTCGCACGGCGCTCTGCTCGCGCGATCGCTCGGCGTACCTGCCATCACCGGGCTACCCACCGTGATGCGCTCGGTGTTGGCCGGCGACGACCTCATCGTCGATGGCACCACGGGCCGGGTGGTCGTGCGGCCGAGCCGAGCGAGTCTTGCCCTTTACCAGCGGCGAGCGGAGGAGGTCGAGCGGCATCGAACCGAGTTCGTCCGCTATCGCGAGCGGCGCCCCGAAACGGCCGACGGGGTAGGGGTCCGGCTGCAGGCCAACGTCGCGCTCGGAGTCGACCTCGCCCTCGCCAAGGAAAATCGCGCCGACGGCGTGGGCCTCTATCGCACCGAGTTTCCGTTCATCGTGCGCGAAGGGTTCCCTACGCGCGACGAGCAAGTTGCGATTTATCGCAAAGCCTACGAAGCGTTCCCCGATGGCCAGATCGCCTTTCGTTTGCTCGACTTGGCGGGCGACAAGTTCGTTCCCGCTTCGAATGTCGGCGCCGCCTCCAACGCCTTTCACGGATATCGGTCGATTCGCGTTCTCTACGACTACCCCGATTTGCTCCGCGACCAAGTGCAGGCATTCGCCATTGCAGCCGGCGACCGTCCGCTTCGTATCTTGGTGCCGATGCTGAGCTCGCTCGACGACGTGCTGCGCATCAAGAGCATGATCGCGAGCGCGATTGCAGAGCTGTCGGGCGATCTCGTTCAGCGCCGGCCCGCGATCGGAGGGATGATCGAAGTCCCCGCGGCGGTCGAGTTGGCGGCCGATCTGGCGGCCGAGCTCGATTTTCTTTCGATAGGCACCAACGACCTCATTCAGTACACGCTCGTCGTCGACCGCGAGGATTCACGGATGACATCGCCGAAAGACGCCTATCATCCGGCGATCCTGCGCATGCTGCGGCGAACGGTCGACGCCGTGCATGCCGCAGGAAGGCCGGTGAGCGTGTGCGGCGAGATGGCTGCGCGTCCCGATCTCGCCGCGTTCCTAGTGGCGATCGGCGTCGACGCTCTCAGCGTGAGCCCTCGCGCGATTCCCGAGCTGAAGCAAGCCCTCGCTTCGATCTCGGTGAAGCGTCTCGCGATCGAAGTGAGCCGCATCGCGGCGAGCCGTAGCGCCACGGAGGCGGAGCTGGCGCTCCGCGCCTGCCTTCTGGCCAGCGGCGAACCGATCGCGCGCGAGCCGGACGGTTCGGCCTGAGATCTGGCTCGAATTCACGCCGACGACCCCAAAAGGCGTTGTGGAAGCTAGAGATGGTAAAGTGCCCGAATGAAGCTGTCGGGCATCGACGCGAATCTGCTCGCTGCGCTCGAGGCGCTTTTGCGCGAAAAGAGCGTGACGCGCGCGGCCAAGCGTCTCGGCGTAGGACAACCGGCGCTGAGCCACTCGCTCTCGCGTTTGCGTGACCACTTCAAAGACGACTTGCTCATACTGAAAGGTCGCAACTACTTGCTGACGCCCCGAGCGGAAAAGCTCGTGGACGTCGTGGCCAACGCGACGCGGGCGCTGGCCGACGTGTTCGAGGAGCAACCTACCTTCGACGCAGCGACGTCGTCGTCGCGGTTCGTGGTGGCATGCTCCGATTTGTTCGGATTGCTCATCATTCCGGAGCTTCTTCGTACGCTGCGGCGCGAAGCCGAACACGTGGAAGTCGAGGTCCGCGCCATGGTG
>DATEMX010000014.1:0-4733 GCA_035275365.1 Polyangiaceae bacterium
CGAGCCCCATCGTCTCGGTGAACGTCCCCGGTCAGCGCAAGATGGGCAGCGTTGGAAGGCCCATCCCCGGTTGCCGGGTGGTCATCGATCCATCGGCCTCGACCGACGGCAAGAGCGGCGAAATCACCGTGTACGGGCCCAACGTCATGAAGGGCTACTACAAGCTCAAGGCGGACACCGACGCCGTGTTCACGGCCGACGGCGGATTTCGCACGGGCGATCTCGGTTACCTCGACGAGGAGAACTATCTCTACATCACAGGGCGCATCAAGGAGCAGTACAAGCTCGAGAACGGCAAATACGTGGTCCCCGCTCCCCTCGAAGAGCTCATCAAGCTCTCGCCCTTCGTCGCCAACGTGATGATCTACGGCGAGAACAAGCCGTTCAACGTGGCCGTCATCGCGCCCAACATGGACGCGCTCCGCGATTGGGCGAAGCAAAACGCGATCGGCGGCAAGAGCGACGATGAACTTCTCGTCGACGATCGCGTGCGTGCGAAAATGAAAGAAGAGCTCGACAAGGTCTCGTCCGAGTTCAAAGGCTACGAGCGCATCCGCAGCTTCGCTCTCGTCGCCGAAGACTTCACGCTGGCCAACGACATGCTCACCCCGAAACTATCCGTCAAACGCCGCAACGTGATGGCCCGATGGGGCAAAGAAATCGACAAGCTCTACGCTTGACGCGCTGTCACGATCTGGGCTGTTACGCCTCGAGATGATCTCAGTCGCCGCCAAGGCCGCCAAGGCCGCCAAGGGGTTGGGGTGGGTGATCCTTGCTTGGGAAGGCTGGAGGCAATCGCCAGAAGCTCGAGACACCAACAAGACCCCAAAAAAAATCCCTTGGCGGCCTTGGCGCTCTTGGCGACCTTGGCGCTAGCCCGGATTCACCTCCAGGCCCCTACAGTCCAGTCGTCGAAGAGCCGTTATTACGTGTCGCGGAGGACGCGGAGGGCGTTCTTGCGGAGGATTTTGGTTACGGCGGTTTCGCTGATGCCCGCGGTCAAGAGCGCATCGGTGAGGAGTGGAAGGTGGGCCGCGTCGCGGAGGTCGGGGGTGGGGACGATCATGCCGTCCCAATCGGAGCCGAGCGCAGGCGTGTCGTCGCCGGCGACGTCGATGACGTGACGCACGTGCCGAACGACGTCGTCGATGCCGCTGCCACCGAGAAAACGCGGCGCGAAGATGATCCCCACGACGCCGCCCTTGCCGGCGACCGCGCGGAGTTGGTCGTCGTCGATGTTGCGCCAGTGATCGTACGCGCTGGTGACGCCGGTGTGCGACACGATGGGCGGTCGGGTGGACATCCCGCAGACCTCTAGAAATCCGCGCCGATTGAGGTGCGCCAGATCGACGATGACCGATGACGCCTCGCAGCGGCGGACGAGATCGCGTCCCCACGCGGAGAGGCCCTCGGTGTCGCGGCGCCCGCGCCCGTAGGCCGGGAACCCGGCTTCGTTCGCGCTGAAATGCAGGAGGCCGAGGTAGCGCACGCCGCGCCGCGCGAAATGGTCGAGTCGGTCGAGATCGCCCTCGAGGACGTGAGCGCCTTCGATGCCCAAGAGCGCAGCGGTCGCGCCGTCGGCTTCGGCGCGTTCGATCTCTTCGGCGGTACGCACCTTGCGGAGGAGCTCCGGCGTCTTGGCGATTTGGCTGTCGAGCGCGTCGATCTGCTCGTCGATGACGCGCGCCTGGCCATGGCGCGACACCGGTAGCGACACGAGGCCGAAGAACTGCGCGCCGACGCCGCCCTCGATGAGGCGCGGGACATCGACGTGCCCGAAGTACGCCGAACGCGGAAGCACGGGCTCGTGGCGGCGCACGAGTTCGTAACCGAGCCATCGCGCCCACATGAGCGTGTCGGCGTGCAGATCGATCGCGGGATGCGCGCGATGCAGGGCCCGCGCTCGTTCGCTGCCGCGCTGCACAGGAGAATCGGAAGAGCCACGGGGCATCGCCGTTCGATAGCATGCGAGGTCTCGTGGGGAGTTCTTGACATACCCGATGCGACAATCTAAATCAAGCGCGTGAAACTCTCGAATAAAGGGCGTTATGCCGTGCGCGCGCTCTTCGATATCGCGTTTCACAACGACGGTAAGTCCACGCAGATCAAAGACATCGCTGAACGTCAGGCCATCCCGGCGCGCTTTCTGGAGCAAATTTTCCACGACCTGAAGCGCGCTGGGCTCGTGGGCGCCAAGCGCGGCCCGAGAGGTGGCTATCATCTCGCCCGCCCTGCCGCGGAGATTCGACTGGGCGACGTGGTGCGCGCTCTCGAGGGCCCTATCGCGATCACCGGCGGATCCGAGGAGCCGTCCCACGCGCCGGCCGGCAGCAAGGACGTGACGGAGACCGTCTTTCGCGAGCTTTCGCAGCGCATCGAAGGTTGCTTCGACGGCGTGAGCATCGCGGATATGTGTCGCCGCGGCGATGACCTCGGGCTAAGCCGCCAAACCCGCGAACGCTACGTCTACGTGATTTGACCACCATGTCCGATCCCGCGCATCCGACCCTTCCCCCCCTGCCCGCTCACCCGCTCGTGTTCGGGACCATCCTCGATCTGGTGGGCGATACGCCCATTGTCGAGATCGGGCGAGCCTTCCGCGAGGAGCCGCGCGCTCGTCTCCTCGCCAAATCGGAGCTCTCGAACCCGAGCGGCTCGGTCAAAGACCGCATTTGCCTCGCCATCATCGAGGCGGCCGAACGCGACGGCACCCTCGAGCCGGGCGGCGTCGTCATCGAGCCGACGAGCGGCAACACGGGCATCGGACTCTCCCTCATCTGCAGCGTGAAGAGGTATCGCTGCATTCTTACCATGCCCGAAACGATGAGCCTCGAACGGAGGCTCCTGCTCGAGGCCTTGGGGGCCGAGGTCATTCTCACGCCCGGCGAGCAGCAAATGGAGGGTGCCGTCGCGCGCGCGCGCGAGATCGCCCTTTCGACCCCGAACGCTTTCTGCCCTTCGCAGTTCGACAACCCAGAAAACCCGGAGGCGCACCGCCAAACGACGGCACGCGAGATCCTGCACGCCATGCGCGACCAGTCGATCGACGCCTTCGTGGCGGGCGTCGGTACGGGCGGCACCATCAGCGGTGTCGGCGCGGCGCTGCGCCGTGAGCGCAGCGGCGTGCGGATCATCGCCGTCGAGCCCGAGGGCTCGCCCACGCTCTCCAAGGGCGGGCGTGGGCCGACCAAAATCCAGGGGCTCGCCGCGGGGTTCGTGCCGAAGAATTTCGACCGCTCGGTGGTCGACGAAATTCGCGTGGTCTCCGATCGCGCCGCCTACGACACCAAGGTGACCTTGGCTCGCACCGAGGGGCTCTTGGTCGGCATCAGCGCGGGCGCTGCCGTGTTTGCCGCGCTCGCGGTGGCGCGCGAGCTCGGACCTGGCAAGAACGTCTTGACCCTTCTGCCCGATACCGGAGAGCGGTATTTCAGCCTCGATGAGTACTTCGCCTGATTCTTCCCTGGCCGACCGCCGCGTGCTGCTCGTGGGAACGGGCGGCGTCGGCGCGCCTTGTGCGCTCACCTTGGCGCAAGCGGGCCTCGGCACCCTCGTCGTCGTCGACGAAGATCGGGTCGAGCCGGAGAACTTGCATCGGCAGATCTTGTTTTCCCAGGCCGACATCGGCGAATCGAAGCCCCTCGCCACCAAGCGAGCCATCGAGCGCCGGGGGTTTGCGGTCCGCGTCGAGGCGATCGAGGGGCGGGCGCTGCCGTCGACGGTGGCCGACCTTTTGCGAGGCGTTCACGCCGTCGTCGACGCCACCGACAACTTCGCGAGCCGATTTCTCCTCGCCGATGCCTGCTTTCTCGCAGGCGTTCCGGTGGTGCACGCTGCCGCGGTGCGCTGGGTGGGCACCGTCGTGAGTGCTGCCGCGTCGGGCGCGCCCTGCTACCGCTGCCTCTTCGAGGACCTTCCCGAAGAAGCGCCCGACTGCGCGACCGCCGGCATCGTCGGGCCCGTTTGCGGCGTGGTCGGCGCGATCGCCGCGGAGATGGCTCTCCTCGCGGCCACCGCGAAGCCGCGCTTGTGGGGGCATGTTGCCACGTTCGACGGGCGATCCGACGCGCTCAGGCTCGTCGCCTTTCGCCGCCGTGAACATTGCCCGCTTTGTGGCCGAGAGCCATCCATCCACGACCTCGACGAGACGCGATACACCGGCGCCGTCTGCGCCGCCTGACCAAGGAGATAGTCCGACATGAGCACCATCGTTCGTATTCCCACCCCCCTCCGCGCGCTGACCGGCGGACAAGACGAAGTTCCCGCCGAAGGCCGTACGGTCTCCGAGCTCATCGAAGATCTCGAGAAGAAGCACCCCGGGATGCGCGACCGGCTCCTCGACGAGAAGGGCGTTCGACGCTTCGTCAACATCTACATCGGCGAAGAGGACATCCGCTTTCTCGACGGGCTCAAGACCGAGCTCAAGGCGGGCGACGCCGTCTCCATCGTGCCGGCCATCGCGGGAGGTTCGGCGGCGTGAGCGATCGGCGCTACGTGCGGCAGACCATCGTCGCCGGCATCGGCGACGATGGTCAGTCGCGCATCGAACGCGCCGAGGTCGCGCTCGGCGGTGAGGGCCTTCGCCACGACGTCGCTACCGTCTATGCGGTGCGAGCGGGGGTTCTCCGCGTCGTGCACGGCTCCATCGACGAGTCTTCGTTGGCCCCTTCGTTTCTCGAGAACCCCGCCGCGCGGGCGGTGGCCTCTGGCGCGCGGGCAGCCACGTCCGCGCT
>DATEMX010000015.1:0-5305 GCA_035275365.1 Polyangiaceae bacterium
CGTCGTCGGGCGGCCCGGCTTCGGCTGGGCGGCAGGGCCAAACGGCGAGATGCGGCGCATGCCTCAGCTCGGCGGCGTGATCATCGAGGACGACGTCGAAGTGGGTCCGCTCGCCACCGTCGACGCCGGCACGCTGGGACCCACCTTGCTCCGGCGTGGCGTGCGCCTCGACGCGCACGTTCATGTCGGTCACAACGTAGAGCTCGGAATGGGCACCACCGTCGCGGCGCAGAGCGGATTCGCCGGCTCCGTCACGGTCGGACGCGATGTGCGTGTCGGTGGTCAAGCGGGAATCGCCGATCACGCGCGCATCGGCGATCGAGCCCAGATAGCCGCCAAGGCGGGAGTCATCGGTGATATTGCACAAGGGCGCGTCGTCGCGGGATATCCTGCGGTCGATCGCGTTCGATGGCTCCGAGCGATGGCCAAGCTGCTCGGGCTGGGTCGAGGTAGAGGTTAAGACGGAGCCAAGGAGATCGCGTTGAAGGAAAGAATTACCCTCGACATCAACCAGATTCTCAAGGTCCTCCCGCACCGATTTCCTTTCGTGATGGTCGATCGCGTCACGCACGTCGTTCCGAACGAAAGCATTCGCGGCCACAAGTCGGTCGCCATCAACGAGCCCTGGTTTCAGGGCCACTTTCCGCGGCGGCCCATCATGCCGGGCGTTCTCATCCTCGAGGCGCTCGCGCAAATCGGGGGCATCCTCGCCTATGTCTCCGAGCCTTTCGACGCCGAGACGAGCCTCATGTATTTCCTCGGCATCGACAAAGCCAAATTCCGCCACCCCGTCGTGCCGGGCGACAGGCTCGATCTACACGTGGAGGTGATGCACCACCGCTCCAACGTCTGGAAGCTCCGCGGCGAAGCGAGCGTCGACGGCACCCTGTGCGCTCAGGGCGAGCTCCTGGCGTCGATCGTCGATCGCGCGCCCTAGTGCCGCTCGGCCAAAGCCGGGCCCCGACTTTGACCAAGCCCGCGCTTCGCGCGGAGGCGGCTTCGCCGCCTGGCACTATCACTTTGTCTCCGGGGGCTTCGCCCCCGCCCCGCCGGGGCAAGCCCGGAACAGGGCCCCACCCCCACGGCACCTCCGGCGCCGATCTACCAGCTTCTCGACGCTCTCGAATCTGGGGGCCAAATTTTCGCCGCGCGGCACTAGTGCCGTTTTGGCCAAGTACTGGTCAGACTTCGGCCAAACCCGCGCTCCGCGCGGAGGCGGCTTCGCCGCCAGGCACTATCCCTTGGTCTCCGAGGGCTTCGCCCCCTTTCCCCGGCGGAGCAAGGCACTCCGCTGCGCTCCGTAGGCCTTCGTGGACTCCGTCCAGTTCCCGGACTCCGTCCACTCCGGCACCGGAAGGGCTCCGCCCACCTCCCTTCGGGAGGCCCAACCCCCACGGCACCTCCGGCGCCGATCTTTCGCGATCCTCTCAGCTCCTGATCTCTGCCCGGACTTCGGGACTAGTTGTGCCGTCATCCATGGTCACTGACGGGACGTGGTGGTAGGGTCTCGACCCCAACGATCTGGCAGCGAGGATCTGACCAGTCATGCTAGGTAGCCGAGCCGGCACGACTCTCATGCAGCATCGAAATATCGCGCTGGCTTTGGTCTACGTTGTGGCTTGCGCTAGCTGCAGCAACGATAAGGCGGAATCGGTCGCCAGCGTGTCGCAAGCGGTCACGTTGCCCGGTGGCTTTACCGACGCGACCGTCGGCACGGGCTGGAATCAGGCGACGGGCATGCTGTTCGCCACCGACGGGCGCCTCTTCGTGTGGGAAAAGGCGGGCAAGGTCTGGATCGTCGAAAACGGCGTCAAGGCCGCCACACCGTTCATCGATCTCAGCGAAGAGGTCGGCAACTGGCGCGATTTCGGTTTGCTCGGGTTCGCGCTGCATCCCGACTTCTACGACAACGGTTACGTCTATCTGCTCTACGAGGTCGACTATTACCACCTGAAGAACTATGGCACGGCCGGCTATCGTCCGGTGGCCGCCAACCTCGACAAACAGCACGACACCATCGGACGTCTCGTGCGCTACACGGCCGAGGCCAAAAGTGGCTATCGAAGCGTCGACCTCGCGTCACGCAAGGTGCTCGTGGGCGAGTCGATATCGACGGGCTTTCCCATCTTGCATCTTTCGCACGGCGTGGGGTCGATCGTCTTCGGCGCCGACGGTACGCTCCTGGCCACTTGCGGTGATGGCGCCAGCTATAGCACGACCGACACGGGTGGTCACATTGGCGGCAGCTCCAACACGGCGCTCGCCGACGGCATCATCGACGCGAAGCAAGACGTAGGTTCCTACCGCGCGCAGCTCGTCGACTCGCTCAGCGGCAAGGTCATCCGCGTCGATCCCGTAACGGGCGACGGCATACCCAGCAACCCGTTCTACGACGCAACCGCGCCGCGCGCCGCGCGCTCGCGCGTGTGGGCGATGGGCCTTCGCAATCCGTACCGGATGACGCTCCGCCCTGGCACCGGCGGACACCATCCATCCGAGGGCGCGCCCGGCACGCTCTACGTCGGAGACGTGGGCTACAACACGTACGAAGAGCTCGACATCGCGCGTGCGCCCGCTACGAATTTCGGGTGGCCGGCCTACGAAGGGCTCACCGCCAACACCGACTACATGAACAACGCCACGGCCAACCGCGACGCGCCAAATCCGCTCTTCGGCACGACGCCCGCGGGTCAACCGGCTTGCACGCAGTCGTATTTCACATTCCAGAATCTGCTCGTACAGGAGACGCTGAGCGCGCCGTCATTTCCGAACTCGTGCGCGCCGAGCTCCTCGATCCCGAGGTCGCTTCCTACCTTCATGCACACGCGACCTGCGCTCGATTGGAAGCACGGCACGAGGCAGGCACGCACGGGCACGTTCAGCAACGCGGGCGTCGCGCAAGTCATCGGCGTCGGCGAAGCCAACTCGCCCGTGATCGGCGCTCCATTTCAAGGCAACTGCTCCACGGGCGGCGTTTGGTACACGGGCAACGACTTCCCGGCCGACTACAAGAACACCTATTTCCACGGCGACTTCGGCGGAAAGTGGATCAAGAACATCGTGCTCGACGCGAACGATCGCCCCTCGGCCGTGCGCGATTTCGTTCCGCTCAATCAAGCGGCGGTCGTCGCCATCGCGACGCACCCCATCGACGGCGGGATCTACTTCATCGACTACGGCGCCACGGTTCACAAGATCAGCTACACGGGCGGCGGCAACAAGCCGCCCGTCGCGAAAGCGAGCGCCGACGTAGCCTACGGAGCGGCGCCGCTCGTCGTGCATTTCAGCGCGAGCGGCTCGAGCGATCCCGAGATGGGCGTCCTCACCTACGATTGGGACTTCGGCGACAGTTCGGCTCACGCCACCGACGCAAACCCGGCTCACACGTTCGTCGGATCCGGCGCCGCGAGCTTCACCGTCACCCTCACGGTGAAAGACGTCGCCGGCGCGAAGGCCTCGACCGCGCTTCTCATCGCCATCAACGACACGCCGCCTGTCGTCACCATCACGAACCCCATCGACGGCGCGCTCTATGGCATGCTCGCGCCCACGCACGTGAACCTCACCGCTACGATTGCCGACGCCGAGCACGGCGTGGGGCAGCGTACCTGCGCGTGGCAGACAATTCTGCACCACAACGAGCACACCCACCCCGAGCCCATCGTCTCCACCTGCGCGGCCGAGAGCGACATCACGCCCCTCGGCTGCGACGGCAACACGTACTTCTATGAGTTCCAGCTCACGGTCACCGACGCTGCGGGGCTGTCGACCGTAAAGTCCGTCGAGATGCATCCCGACTGCGTTTGTTACCCCAACGGACTAGGTCCCATCGCATGCACGACGCCGCCGGACGCGTGCCATGCGGCGGCGGGGACGTGTGCGAGTGGCGCTTGCAGCTATGCGCCGATCGTGTGCACGACGCCGCCGGACGCGTGCCATGTGGCGGCGGGGACGTGTGCGAGTGGCGCTTGCAGCTATGCGCCGATCGCGTGCAACGCGCCACCCGACGAATGCCACGAGGCGCTCGGCACATGTGCGAGCGGATCGTGTAGCTACCCGGCGAATACGGGCAGGGCCTGCTCGCTCGGTCGGTGCCAAGCCGGCGTGTGTGTGCCAGTCGTGCCCGAAGGGGGAGCACCCGGCGAGGGCGGCGAGAGCGGCGAGGTCGAGGCGTTCGAAGCGGGGCGTGACGCGGGCGGCGAGGGCGCACGCGACGCGGCGGCCGACGCAGGCGTGGTCGACGTAGGCGTGGTCGACGTAGGCGTGGTCGACGTGGGCATGGCCGACGACGTGATCGACGTGGGCATCGCTGAAAGTAGCACTGACGACCGCGCGCTCGACGCGGCCGTGCCTGATGCAGATCGAGCGCCGGACACCGCCATCGCCTTGGACGCGGCGGACGTCGACGTCGCAAGCGCGGACGCGCTTTCCGTGGCCGACGCGCGCGTCTTGGATGCACGCGTCGACGGCGCCGACGCAGGCCGGACCGACGGCGCCAGCTCGGATCAACAGGGCAACCCCCAAGAAGAAGGCGGATGCGGGTGTCGTCTGGTCCCCCGGTCGGACCGAAGCGCCGCGTGGATGCTCGCGACGCTCGCGTTTCCTCTGCTGGTGCGACGCCGGCGCCGCCGCTCGACGCACCTGGTGTAAACGTACGCGTCCCGTGCCCCGCACCCACGACTTCCACTTCTTCAAGGTTCGCTGGATTCCCAAGTATGGCTGGGTGATGGACCGAGCCACCGCGGTGGTCATCGTACCGATCGCGCCCGATGGTCGCGTCTGGCTCGAGCACATCGAGCGCGTGCCCACCGCCTCCCGCTCGTGGGAGCTGCCCGGTGGCCTCATCGATCCCGGCGAGTCGGTGACGATCGCAGGACTCCGCGAGCTCGAAGAGGAGTGCGGGCTCGTGTCGGGGGGCAAGGTGTCGATTCTCGAGCCCGTGCTCGAGCTCGCCCCCGGCATGGGCAAGTTCCCGCATCGCGTCGTCGTCGCGCGCGACGTCGTCCCCAAGAACCGCCGTCCCGTTCCTCAGCGCGACGAAGGTATCCTCGCCGTGCGAAGGTTCGATCGCCCCGAAGTCCGCAAGATGCTTCGCGGCGGGCAGATCCACGTCCACTCGACCATAGCGGCGCTCACCGTCTCGGAATGGATGGATGCGTCGAAGGCGTAGCGTGATCTCGGTCCCAAGCGAGCCGGCTACCATGATCGTTACCTCGACAAGCTCGGAGAGTCGACCGGTGTGCCGGGCCGTTCCCCCAGCCGCGGGCCCCGTGCCTCGGTCTTCCCGAGTCGGCAGGCTGCGTCG
>DATEMX010000016.1:0-2259 GCA_035275365.1 Polyangiaceae bacterium
GTGTGGGTCGAGAAGATCGGTCACGGGATGATCCGAAGCCATGTCCGGATGCGCGTCGCCGAAGCCGAGCGAATGCTCCGGCTCATCGCCTCGGAAATGTACGTCGAGCTCAACGCTGCCCATCCGTCGCTCTCGGGCAAGCTGCCGCCGCCGTGGGGCGCGCGCGTGCAGGCGTCGATCCCCCCGATCGTGGACGCGCCGGTGTTCGCGCTGCGAAAGCCCGCCAAGGTCGTCTTCACGCTCCGCGACTACGTCGCGCAGGGGATCCTCACCGAGCCGCAAAAAGACGCGCTCGTGAAAGCCATCCACGCCCACGACAATTTGCTCATCGGCGGCGGAACGGGCTCCGGGAAGACGACGTTCACCAATGCCCTTTTGAAGGTCATCGCTGACGATACGTCCGACCGGGTTCACATCATTGAAGATACGCCCGAGCTTCAATGCGAAGCGCCGAACAAGGTGCAGATCCTCGTGCAGCCGAACATTCACACGTGGCGCGACGCCGTCATGGCCGCGATGCGCTACCGGCCCGATCGCATCTTGGTCGGCGAGGTGCGCGACGGCTCGGCCCTCGAGCTCTTGAAAGCCTGGAATACGGGCCATCCAGGAGGGATCGCGACGATCCACGCCAACGACACGCGCGCGATGCTCGATCGCATCTGCCAGCTCATCGAGGAGATCGTGTATCCGGCGCCGAGAAGCCTCGTCGCGCAGACAATCAACGTCTGCGTTCACATTCGACGCGACAAATCGCACCCCGCGGGCCGATCGATATCGGGAATCGATAAGGTCATGGGCTTGTCAACAGGAGGTGAGTGGCTATTAGAGACAATTGTCTGATCCGGTTGTTGGCAAAGTCAAAGAAAGGAGAAAGAACATGGAGCGAACGAACATCCTGTCGCTCGAGCGGGCGACCCGCGTCCGCGCGACGCAATTTCTCATCGTGAGCATGCTTCTCGTCGTGGGCACCGCGGCGGCGATCGCCGCGGGTGCGGGAGGTGGCGCGGGCGGGGGCGGGATGCCTTGGGAGGGTCCGCTCGATCAGCTCCTCACGTCGCTCACCGGTCCCGTCGCGCGCGTGATCGGCGCGATCGGCATCATCGGACTCGGCATCGGCATCGCCTTTTCCGAGGGTGGCTCGATGATGCGCAAGGCGCTCTTCGTCGTCCTCGGTCTCACCATCGCGTTCAACGCGATGAGCTGGGGCCTGTCGTTTCTCGGGTTTGCCGGAGGCCTTCTCGTATGAGCGACGATACGCCGGGCCTCGAAGTGCCTCTGCACCGGTCGCTCGTCGAGCCGATGCTCATGCTCGGCCTACCGAGGACGGTCGCGCTCGTCCTCTGGACGAGCATCTGCGCGGTGGGCTTCGGCCTGCGCCAGCTTTGGGTCCTACCCATCGGTGCCCTTCTGCATGCCGTGTCGGCCGCGGGTGCCAAGGCCGATCCCTACTTCTTCGACGTGTTCATTCTGGCGCTGAAAATCCAGCGCCGGCTCGACCCCTGACGGAGCCGTTCGATGTTTCACCTACGTGAGTACCGCGAGCCGACCCACCGCCTCCCCGACTACTTGCCCTGGGCCGCGCTCGTCGGCCGAGGGATCGTCCTTCAAAAGGACGCCGTCTTTCAAAAGACGATCGCTTTTCGAGGTCCCGATCTCGCGAGCTCGCTCGATTCGGAGTTCGTCTCCGCCATCGCACGCCTCAACAACGCCCTTCGCCGGCTCGGCTCGGGATGGTCGCTCTTTTGCGAAGCGCAGCGATTCGAGGCGAGCGTCTACCCCTCGCTCCCGTGGCAGCACCCCGCGGCCTGGCTCGTCGATGTCGAACGAAGGCGGACGTTCGAGGAGGCAGGAGCGCACTTCGAGTCGAGCTACTACCTGACGTTCGTCTGGAGGCTCCCGCCCGACTCCGACAGCCGCGTCGCCAACCTCTTCTATGACGATCCCGAGGCCAAGACCGACACGAGCGCCTCGCTCCTTCGCGACACGCAGTATTTCGAGAAGACGGTTGCGGAGATCGTCGACATCCTGCGCGGCGTCTTCCCCGAAGTCGGCGAGCTCGACGACGACCAGACCCTTTCGTATTTGCACAGCGCGATCTCCACGAGCCGGCACCCGGTGAAAACGCCGGAGACGCCGATGTACCTCGACGCCTTCTTGCCGGACATGCCTTTCACCCCGGGCGACATTCCGATGCTCGGCGACCATTTCGTTCCGACGTGCACCATCTCGGGCTTCCCCTCGACGACGCTTCCCGGCGTC
>DATEMX010000017.1:0-12940 GCA_035275365.1 Polyangiaceae bacterium
CACCACCCAGCACGTCCCTCGCGACGACCGACATCGCTTTGCCAACACCCGAGCGTACGTTCGGCGACGTTCTCGATCGCATCGCCCATGACCTCGACGATTCGGGATACGATGACGCACGCTGGTATCCCATCGGGGCCCGTTACCGTCACGGCTTCGCGCTGACGACGAGACTCGAAGGCATCGCGGACGATGCGACGCCTCTCTTCGAACGGGATCGTTGGCACGGGTCGTATCCGGAGCCGTTGACCTTGCGTTGGCTCGCGAACGTGCGCGAGGTACCCGTCAGTTCGTCCGAACGCTATCGCGCGTTCCTGTTGGCGTTTACCGATCTACCCCTGACGCCCACCCAGGTGGCACCAAGATGGAACGAGGAGACCGTGATGGAGGGCCCCGGTATTCCCGAGGCGACCGATCCCAGCGGCCTTCCCAGGCAAAGGGCCGCGCCGAGGTCCTTCCGATTGGGGATCTACGTCTACGAATACGAAGGGGAACTCCTGACAAGCAAGGGCACGTTCATGTCGACGGACGACTCGATTTCGGCACCCGAGCACGTCCGAGCCTCCGGCCTCGCGAAGCTCCTCGATGTCCGTTGAGGTCGCCGGCGTCCCCGCGCTCAGCGGGCGTCGCCCGGCTGGTTCGCCGCCGCTGCGGCGCGACCGCTTCGAAGCTTGGTGACGACGGCGAGCACGACGATGAGCAGCACGGCAACGACGAGCACCATGAAGCTGGCGCGCCTCATCGAGGCGTGCAGCCACAGTTCGCCGTAGCGTGACGCGAGCGCGCCGAGCGTCAACCAGACGGGCACGCTGACCACACAACCCAGGAGGTCGAACGCCAGAAATTTCGGCACCGATAACCGCATCGACCCCGCCGTGAAGAACGTGACGAATCGCACGCCGGCGACTTGCCGGCCCAAGAACACCGCGAAGGCACCGTAGCGATCGAACCAAGCTTGCACGCGCGCGAGCCGCGCGGCCGTCAGCGTTCGGCGGACGATGCCGATTCGCTCTCGCAGATCGAGACCAAAACGACGGCCGAGCCCATAGGCGATGAGATCGCCCAGCAAGATGGGAATCACGACCATCGCGAACGTCGCCAGAAATCGTCCGAGCACGAAGTGACCGTCCGCCTGCTTGATCGTCGTGAAGCCGGCAAGCGTGAGCGGGATGTCTTCGGGCAGCGGCAAGCCGACCCCTGACAAGAACAACAGCCCCATGATCGCCGCGAAAATGACCACGCGGTGCTCGAGATTCCATGTCGGATCGAAGGCCATCGCGATGAAACGCCCGGCAAAGCCATGGTGAGCACCAGGCTCGGCGGCGCCGGCGGCGGAGTTGGCAAGTTCGATCGCTACTGCGGGACCTAGCAAACAGAATCTCCTGCACGAGCCCGCCTGACGCCCGGCCCGCCGCAGATATGAGCGGAAATCGCCCTCTTGTCCAGACTCTTCCTTTCCCCAGCGCGCTCGAAGGCTCGGCGCCGGCGAGCGGCTCTTGAAGTTGCTCGGTGCTGATCGAAACGCGCGGGCCCGTCGACGACACGACCTCGGTAGACGACCTCTTCGACGGTCAAGGGACGCGGCGTGCATCGGACGCTCGCGGCCCAACGCCATGGGGCGGGAGGCACACGCGAGGGGAGCGAGGTGGGCGACCGGGGTTTTTTGTTGGCCCGTACGCCGAAGGCGCCTACCGTGCCGATGTCGAAGGAAGTATGCCCGCGGACGCGATTCGAAGCGAACAAGTTCGCATGCTGTATGGGCACAGCGTCACGCTTCTGCTCGCGAACGTGGCCAACACGACGATCGTCATCGTCACGTTGTGGTCGGCGGGCTCACGCGCCGTGCTCGTCGCGTGGTGGGTGGCAGTACTTGCGGTCACCTTGGCGCGCATCGAGCTTCGACGCCGCTACCGAGAAGCGCGCCCGTCGCCGAGCGAGGCGCCCACATGGGGTCGCCGTTTCGTCGCTGCTTCGACGCTCTCGGGTGCGCTCTGGGGCGTGGGCGGCGCGCTGGTCTTCGATCCACACAACGTCGTTTCGCAGATCCTCGTCCCGTTCGCGATTGGAGGGATGGGCGCGGCCGCTGCAGGAACGATCTCCTGCTACCTACCGGCATTCGTAGGTTTTGCCCTCGCGTCGCTCGTCCCATTGGCGTACCGAACGGCGCAAGAGGGCGACGCGCTGCACGTCGCCATGACCGTGATGATCGGCGCGTTCGGCTTCGGCATGTTCTGGGTAGCCCGCGTCACCCACGCGTCGATCGTCGAGGGATTGCGCATGCGCTTCGAAAACGATGCGCTCCTCGCACGGTTATCGAGCGCCCAGACGTCCCTCGAAGAAACCAATCGGAGCCTCGAGCGGCGCGTGGCCGAACGCACCCATGAGCTCGAGGAGCAGTCGCAGGCGCTGCGGGATGCGCAGAGAATGCAAACCGTCGGCCGCCTCGCCGGCGGGATTGCTCACGACTTCAACAACCTCTTGACGGTCGTCTTGACCAACGTCGAAGCGATTGCCGACAGCCCGACACTCGACGCGGCGTCGCGCGAGGCCACCGAGGACGTGCGCGCCGCGGCGCAGCGCGGCGCCGACCTCGTCAAGCAGCTGCTCGCCTTCAGCCGAAGGCAGCGACTCGAGCCCAAGGTGCTCGACCTGAACGAGGTCGTCGCCGGGATGGATCGCTTGCTGCGAGGCGTCATCGGCGAGCGCGCAACCTTGGAGCTCGAGCTCGACCCTCGCAGGCTTCTCGTCACCGCCGACCCGACCCAGATCGAGCGGATCGTCGTCAATCTGGTGACCAACGCGCGCGACGCGATGACGTCTGGCGGCGCGATCCGCCTGCGCACGACGCTCGCGCCCCTCGCCGAAGACCCGACGCTCGTCGCGGGAGAGCACGTGGTGCTGTCGGTGCACGACACCGGTGCCGGCATGCCGCCTGAGACGTTGGAACGCATCTTCGATCCCTTTTTCACCACCAAGGAGCCCGGCCGCGGCACGGGCCTCGGCCTCGCCACGGTGCACGGCATCGTCGAGCAAAGCGGGGGGCGGGTGCGAGTTTCGTCGACCGTCGGGAAAGGGACGGCCTTCGACGTATTTCTCCCGCGAACGAGCCACGAGGCCACGTTGCAACCAGAACGAGCTCGCGGCCGTCTGGAGGGTGGCCTTAGGGCGAGAGTCCTCGTCGCCGACGACGAGACCGGGGTTCGTAACGTCGTCGCCCGCATCCTTCGTCAGGCTGGCCACGACGTGGTCACCGCGGAGAACGGCGAGCAGGCCCTGGCGCTGGCCCGCGCCGCAGCGCCACGCTTCGACGTCGTCGTGAGCGACCTGGCGATGCCGCGCATGGGAGGCGTCGAGTTCGTTCAGCGGCTCTCGCGCGAGCAAACCGATCTCGGAGTGCTCTTCATGTCGGGCCACGGCGCCGACGACCTGCTCCCCGAGTCGGGAGAGGTGCGCGTCGTTGCGTATCTGGGCAAGCCTTTTACCGACGACGCCATCTTGGAGAAGGTGGATGAAGTCATCGCCTTGCTCGAGCAGCGACGCGGAGATCGCAAGTCGCTGGTCTAACCTGCGTCGGCGGCGCCGCTCAAGATCGAAATGGCTGGAACCTGCGACTATTGCCGGACCAAGGTGACCTCGGGAGAGTTCGATTGGGTGCTCTCGCGCATCGAACCGGACGAGATCTGTGAGGGCTGAGCCGCTCATTTCTTCGCGAGCGTGCACCTGTTGACGAACGGAGGTGATTCGACGGTCTTACCCGTATCCTTTTTGCCACTAAATCTTTGCCACTAAATCTTTGCCACTAAATCCGCGCCGACGCTGGGCGACCTGTTTTCTGCGCGTCGATCGCGAGGACGACCGGCTCCGTCGGCTTGCCGCCCATCCGCGATCGTGATATCCGCGCCCCTCATGATGCGAATCGCGAGTCAAGTGCCTTGGGGGCGTATGTCGTGGCCTCTGGTGGTGGCCGGCGTTGGGCTTTTGATTTGCATTTGCGGGTGCACTACGTCGTTCACCGGTTCTGCCATGTTCCCGGGCGGCGCTCGGGGTTGTTGGGAGCGATGCCGTGCCGAACGAATGGAGATGGCCAGCTTCGTGTACGTGGGCGAATATTCCTCGGCGTGCGCGTGCCGGCCGCCGGGAGGTACCGGATCGTCTGCGAGCGTCGAGGGAGGCATCGTCGCCGCGACGGCAGGGGTCGAGACCATGAGGCGAGCGGAGGAGCAACAGCAGATGCAAATGCATCATCGATGAGACGATAGCGAGGCGAGCGCGCCCGATCGCGGTTGCGCGCGAAGCGGTCAGACCGCGAGCAAGGTCAAGTTGTCGATGGCGGTCTGACTCAGAGCTTGCCGATTCGCAGGTCGACGCGGCGCAGGCTCTTGGACGGGGCTGTCGCCGTCGCCGCATCGTACGCGAAGAACCACAATTGGCCGCCGAAGGACTCCGGAAACTGTATTTCGAAGCGCGTTCCCATGCGTATCTTTTCGCTGATGCTACCTACGGAAATCACCTCGATCTGATAACCCTGCGCGAGCGATCGCGTGACGTACGCGAATGACGAATCGAGCGCGAAATCCGTCGCGCCTCGTCCTCTTGCGAGCAGCTCGTTCGGACTGTTGATCGAAGTCCTAATTCGGTGGAGCTCGTAAACGTCCGAATCGCCATCTTCTGTACGAACTAGCCAGTACACGTAGTCGCTGAGGGCGCGGAGGCGGACCGGCGTACCAGAACCGCTCGCCAGACTCATCACCCCGCCATCTGGCGAGTCCGGACGATCGATGAGCTCGATTTCGTAGCGAGCAGGCGATTCGCCTTCGAACATGCGGACGACGACGAGCTCACCAGAAACGTCGATCGGCCACAGCTCGACGGAGCCCGCTTCGCTCGCGAACCAAGTCGTCCTCGCCCAAGTGGTATCGCCGGCTTTGCGAGCGAGGAGCACGCCATGGCTGACAGCGTAGACCGCGCTCTCGCTGGGCGCGACGGCGCTGACCACGAAGCCTTCATCGACCAGAACGCCTTGCAGGTTGGAGCTCCGGAGATTCTCGCCGAAACCCCACAAGTAAAGGCGATTCGCGGAGGCGGCGATCTCGGAAAACTCCGGCAAGTCGTCGGCCAAGACCTCCGGCGCATGGCCGAGCTCATCTATCCGCGACAAGCGAAATGGTCCTCCGCGCTCACCGGACACGAAGTAGAGGTAGTCCGCAGTGACGGCGAAGGGCGTGCCGGGCGTGATGGATAACTCGCTCAGCGTGTCCGGCGCTAGACAACCGCGCCGGCCGCAGACTCCATCGCAAACCGCGCCGCAACGCCCGCAGTGGTTGGCGTCGCTCCAAAGGTCCGTTTCACAACCGTTGAGCCAAGCCCGATCGCAATTGTCGAGCGGATACTGACACGCCGGCGCTCCGCTCTCTTCCGCGTCGGCCACATCGACCGCATCGGCAGCGTCCTGCACGCTCGTCGCGCCGGCTTCCTCCGAAGCCGCTCCGATACCGCCTTGGCCGCTATCGGCCGCGTGGCTGCCAGCCACTTCGCACAGCGCGGTACCTCGACAAACCGAAATGTCACGACAGCTCACGGCGCTCGCACCCGCCAGGCAGACGAGCGCTGCGCGCCCGACGGCGCGAGCAATCACGGCTGAGGCTGCAACGTGGGAAAGGCGCCAGCCATAACGTCGATCAGCGGCACGGGTTGAGCAAAGCCTGACGCACGGCTCGGAATCCACCAGATCTGCCCCTCGAAGAAGGGGAAGTCGATGTCAACGAAGCGACTGACGAGCACACCGCCAGCATAGAAATCGATGCGAACATCGCCCGACGCAGGTTCGGGAAGGAGCGGGATGGCCATGGGTTGTGGATCTGGCAATGAAAATGCCAAGAGCTGTGTGGTCCCGTCGTTGAGCTGCCTTTTGAAGATCGCATAGCGCTCGTCCGGTGAGAAGGTCGGGAACGCGTCGGAGAGTCGAGTGGCGAGCGCTCGCCAGGTAGAGGTCCCTTTCGCGAGGAGCCAGAGACCCGAACCCTCAGGCTCCTCGCGGGTAGCCCAGAGCGTGCCATCATTCATGAAACCAAAGCTGCCGGGGGCGGGCAAGCTGCCAAGTTCGGTCACTTGGACCGGCGTGCGGCTCACGTCGATCTCGGTGATCGCCTGCTCGCCCTTGGCGTCCCTCGCGCCCAGCGCGATCAGGCGCGAGCTCGCCGGCGCCCATCGGCAATCGACCGCGGCCGATTTGAATACGCTCTTGAACCGCTGCGCCGAGTCCAGCACCTCGATTTCCTTGTCATCGTGAACCACCGAGACGAAGCGCCCGTCGTGCGACCACTGAAATCCACTCGAGGAAGGAACGTCGCTCAAGTGCACGACCTTCGCACCCGCTTCGCACGTCGATTGCCAGATTCCGGTGGCGTCGTCCGAGCTCAGGAGCCAGTGGCTGTCCGATGACGCATAGGTCGCCCCGTGCCACAAGAACTTCTCGTCCGCCGGGTGCTGGCTGTCGACGACCTTCGTATCGTCGCCGACGGTGCGATAGAACCAGCGTGGGTTGCCGCAAAAATGCAGCTCCGAGGTGTCGGCGCTCTCGCGAAACAAAAGCTCGCTGTGCGCACCCTCGGGCGTCAGGTGCACGAGGTACGTCTCGTTCTGCGGGCCGAAGTTCTTGACGAACACGGCGCTCGAATCGGGGGCCCACGGTCCGCTTACGAGGCTGCCGCTGGCCGGAATGTCTTTCAGCAAAACCGGAGCCGTGGGTAAGCCATCACCAAACTCGACCAGGAACAGCCGGTTGGTATCCAAGTGACCATAATCTTTGGTGTTGCTGACAATCAGGTGCCGGCCGTTCGGCGACCAGGAGTCGATGTCGATCAATTGATAGCTCTGATCGACCACGCCTGTACTGAGCGAAATCGAGGCGCGATGATTCGCGCCCTCCAGACGTAGCGCGCGGAGCTCGGAGGGGAGACGGCCCGCATCGTTACCGAGAAACGTCAACCAACGCCCCGCAGCGGCGTAGTCGCAGGTGGACGCGCCTGCTCCGTGCTCGACACATTGCAGATCCGAAGCGCATTTCCGCATGATTCCCGGCTCGCATTGGCCTGCCAAACACCGTTCCTGGCCATTGCAACCCAGCGCGTCGGCACAGTCGGAGTCCGCCGCGCAGGCCTGCGCTGGCCCAACATCGGCGCCGGCCTTCGAGTCCCTGCCGGCAGCCGAATCACCGTACGCCGCGCTATCTCCATTTTCAGCGCTTCCCGTATCCTTCGAAATTCCTGCATTCGGCACATCGCTCTCGCTCGCGTCCGCGCCTCCGCCTGCGTCCATTCCGGTACGACCGTCGCTCGTTGCGTCACCACACGTCCCGGCGCTGCACGCCGAGTCCCACTCGCGGCAACCCGTCGCCGCGAGCCAGCACACCAAGAAACCGGCACATAAGGACTCGTTGCTCATCGCCCCTAGCCCTCCTCCATTCAAGCAGTCGGGTTTTTACTAGCTCCGGTCATTTTTTTCTAACTCCGATCGATAGCATTCGGCAACCGCAAAGCTCGAGCGACTGGACAGCAATTCGAGAGGCCGACGATGCGACGATCGATCTGGCACCGAGAAACTGCAGCATGCCATTTCGGTTTGGGGTCGACACCCGGTGGTGACCATGTTAGCAATCGGCACGTGAGCGGAGTGCGATGAGCTCTGTGCACCATACGACGACCCGATTGGACGATCGGAAAGAAACGCGGGAGCGGCCGAGACCACTAGCCATCTGCTGGTTATCTCCAGGCGCCGCCAGGCCCGTGAGTACGCTCGATCGCGACCAATTGTCCCTCGGTCGGGGCGCCGAGGCCGACTTGCGCTTGAATGCCTCTGGTGTATCTCGGCTCCACGCTCGTTTGCATCGCCAGGGCCCGATTTACGCGCTGCACGACTTGTCGAGCACCAATGGCAGTTATGTGAACGGCGCGCGCATCCAGCACGTTGGCCTTTCCGAAAATGATGTTCTCCGTTTCGGAACCATGGTCGGCGTCGTGACCCGCGTCGGTTCGGACCAAGCGACTCCCAACGAAGTTCAGCAGCTCGTGCCGGGCCTACTGCTGCGCTCCGGCCTGGCTCCCGAGCTCGATCAGCTAAAGCGCGCGGCGAAGAGCGATCTCCCCGTGGTTCTTTGGGGCGAGACAGGCGTGGGGAAAGAGCGGTTAGCGCAAGCCCTGCACGTCCTGAGCGGCCGCGCCGGTGGCTATCACGGCGTCAACTGCGCCGCGCTACCGGCGTCGCTCGCCGAGGCGGAGCTGTTCGGCCATCGCCGCGGCGCTTTCACCGGCGCAGACCAGCCGGGACTCGGGTATTTGCGCGCAGCACACCAGGGCACGCTGCTGCTCGATGAGCTTGCTGATCTGTCGCCTCCGCTGCAGGCCAAGTTGCTGCGGGCGCTGCAGGAAAAAGCGGTGACGCCCCTCGGGGAAACGCGGCCGATCCCGGTCGACGTGCGCATCGTCGCGGCATGTCAAGAGCCGCTCTCGGCCCTCGTCGAAGGAAAGCGGCTGCGTCCCGATCTGGCCGCGCGCTTGAACGGGCTCAGCATCGAAGTTCCGCCGCTCCGCCAGCGGCGGGTCGATATCGCCCTCATGTTCGGCTATTTTCTAAGCCAATACTCCGGCGGCCGTCCTCCTGCTGTCGAACCCGAGCTGCTCGAGAGTCTGCTGGTTCATGGGTGGCCCGGCAACGTGCGTGAACTGGAGTTTTTGGCGCGACGGTTGCTCGTTCTGCACTCGCACGAGTCCGTATTGCGGAGGGTGCACTTGCCTGGCGAATTCGCGCCCAAACGCGGCGGGCGCGTCAGCACCGTGCCGACGGCGTCCAACCGGCGCGAACACGACGAGCGCGTCTTCGCGCTCGAGCTGCAGCGAAACGGCGGGAAGATCGCTCCCGCGGCCACAGCCGCGAACATCTCGCGCCAGCGCGCCTATCGCCTACTCGGTCAACGTTCGGTATCGGCGTTTTTGAGCGAATTGGCCACCGACGGCGAAGGCGCGCATGAGCCTTCGGTCTGAAGCCGAAGCGCACGACCGCGAACCGCGGACGCCCTACCACCGCGATTTGCTGGGGAGCCGGATCGGAGCGTATCGCGTGGTGGGCCGGCTGGGCGCGGGTGGCACGGGGGAGGTGTACGAGGTCGAGCACGAAGAATTGGGGCGTCTCTTCGCGCTCAAAGTGCTGCGCGCTGACCTCCAAACGCACCCAGAAACGCGGGCCCGCTTTCTTCGCGAGCCTCGCGCCCTCGCCACGCTCGTCAGCGAGCACGTCGTGAGCATCGTGGATTGCGGTTCGCTGACGGACGGTACGCCCTACTTCGTGATGGAGCGTTTGTATGGCAGCGACCTGCGGCGGTTGCTCAACGAGCAACGCGTCTTGCCCATCTCACGCCTGGCGCAGTTGGGCGTCGATGCGTGTCGCGGGCTTGCCTGCGCACACCGGCAGGGCCTGGTGCACCGCGATCTGAAACCCGAAAACCTGTTCGTCACCACGCGCGACGACGGCCAGGACCTGTGCAAATTGCTGGATCTGGGTACGGCCAAGTCCGCACAGGACAACGCCACTCGCCCTGGCACCATCCTCGGCACGATTCGCTACATGGCTCCCGAGCAGCTCGGCGCGGGCCTGCCTCCAAGCCCGCAAACCGACCTTTTTTCGCTGGGAGTCGTTCTCTACGAATGTCTGACCGGCCAGAGCCCGTTCGACGGCGACACGGTCGAGCGCGTGATGTTCAAGATCATGAACGAGCGAGAAACGCCGATCCGCGAGTGGCGCCCGGAAGTGCCCGATGCGCTCGCCGCCCTGGTGTCGCAGGCTTTGGCCAAAAACCCCGGGGATCGTCCGTCTAGCGCGCTCTCGTTCGCCGAGGCGCTGTCGGCGTTTGCATGCCCTAGCAGCGGCGGGCGCCCATTCTCGAGCTGGCAGCTTCGGATCTCGAGCTCCGACGTCGAGGCGAGCTCGGATCGCAACGTCACGCCGCACGTGTCGATTCGGAGCGCGCTGGACATCACAGCCAAGAAGGATGAAGCGCCACGCGGACGGCGTTCTGCCTATCTGCTCGTGCTACTCGGTCTGACGTCGGGTCTGGCGCTCGGCGTCACGTGCGCGCTTCTCTTCACGCGCCGAGCGAAATCTGATCCGGACGAATTGCCGGCGAAAGCGCAGGTGCTCCTCGCGCCGGTCGTGCCCGATTGGCCCGCGGCGAGCGGCCCGCCTGCCGCGCTGCCCAGCGCAACCGAGATGATCGTCAAGGATTCCGATGCTTCGGCCGAAACGAATACCCAACGGCGAATCGTCAACCGCAAGCTCGGCGTTGCCAACGACGTCGGCGCTGCAAGACCGCCCCCCGCCATCTTCGATCCTCGAAATCCCTATGGGCAGTAGCCTATGCCGAACGCTCCGCGCCGGTGTCGTGTCGGCGCTCGTGATTTCTGGCACGCCTGGCGCTGCATTCGCCGACGATGCGAGCGTATCGGCTCGAGAACACTTCGCGCGCGGCTACGCGTCCGCGGAGGGTGGCGACACCCACGCCGCGATTCGTGAATTCGAACGAGCGTATGCCGCCAGCCCGAACCCCGCCGTGCTGTACAACCTGGGTCAGGCGTATGCCGCGGCTGGTCGCTCGAGTGAGGCCATCGACGCGCTCGAGCGCTACCTAGAGCTCGATGGCTCGAGCGCGAGTGAAGCGAAGACGAGGCGAGTCAAGGCGCTGATCGCATATCACTCTCAGCGCGTAGGCAAGCTCGATATCGACGTCGATCCGAAGACGGCGACGCTCTGGGTCGACGGCAAATCCGTCGGCGAAGGGGCCCGCACGGTCGTGCTCGACGCGGGCGCGCATCACTTGGTCGCGCTCGCACCGGGCTTCGAAGCGGCCCATGTGCCGGCAGAAATTCCGGCGCAGGGCACGGCCACGATGCGGCTGCGTTTGGAGCCGCAGGCCGCGCCCGCACAAATCGCCATCGCATGCCCATGGGAAGGCGTCGCGGTTTCCATCGACGGCGCGCTTCGCGGCCTTACGCCGGCGCTTGGCAGCAGCGTGACCACGAGCGGTGGGCACCGAATCCGCTTCGAGCGCGACGGCTACTTGCCGGACGAGCACAACGTCGACCTTGCCGCGGGCGTCTCGCGGAGCGTGTCGTGTCGGCTCGCGGTGGACCCGAACGATCGCACGCACGGACGGCTGACCGTGCGCCATCCGCCTGGCACCACGGTGTTCTTGGACGGCGCGCCGTTTCGCGACTCGCTAGTCCCGCGCGGCGTGCACCTCGTTCGTGTAGAGGGCCCGGGGTACATCGCGGAGACGCGGCGAATGACGATCGCGGCGCGCGAACGACAGGAGCTGACACTACAACCCGCCCGCGATCCGGTCGCGCTGGACCTCGAACACCAACGGACCCAGAGCACTCTTCGCACCTGGTCCTACGTGCTCGCCGGCATCACCCTCGCAACCGGCGCAACCGCCGCAGGCCTCTACGTCGACAACACCTCGCGCTACGAAGCCTGGCAAGCCGAAAGCCGCCGACGCATCGGCACGCTCCCCAGCGATCCGAACGCTCCCCAATCACTCGACGCGCTCCTCGCCGAAGAAAACAGCATTCGCCGCCGCGACTCACTGGCGCTCGGCTTGACGGTCGTCTCCCTCACCACCCTCGCTGCCAGCGCGGTCCTCTACCTCACCAGCCGCGACTCCGAAAGGCGCCTCGTGCTCACGGCTGATTCGCACCTTCACTACCAACACGCCTTTTAGCAGCTTTCCCGAAGCGCTAGACGCCTCAAGCGGCAGGGATTCCTAGCCATTGCGGTTATCCGCCCAATCAGATACCGAGATCGACATCAGCCCAGAGGACGCCCAAATCGAGCTCGATGGCATCGAATGGTTCTGCGCGCACGCGGGAGCTGCCTTCGTAAACGTTTACGATGACCCAACGCTTCGCGTCGAGACGCAACACCTCGAGCGTACGCTGGAGCGGGTCCACCAGCCACACGTACGAAACCGCCTCGCGCGCATAGATTGGGAGCTTCTTGGTCCTGTCACCGGCTGCCGTCGAAGGTGACAGCACGTCGCAGGCCCAGTCCGGCGCGAGCGAGAAATAGGGTTCGTCGGTCGTCAGAACCGGCATGCGCTCCCGCCGCCAACCCGCCAAGTCGGGGACGACCACGTCCGCTCGGAGGTGGAGCTCGGGCTCATTCAGGAGGATCCATCCACCGGGCCCCCCTCGCCCTCGCTTGAACGGTGGGCCGAGCTCCTCGCCGAGCGCGGTTGCCGCCGCCGTGTGGGGCTTGGCCGGCCGGGGATGGAGGACGAGCTCGCCGTCGAGGATCTCGGCGACCATGTGCTCCGGCGCACGCAGCACGTCATCGTACGTGGCCTTTCGCTTCGCCGGATCGGACATGCCGGAGAGCGTAGCACGCCAGCAGCTTCTGCCGATCCCGAGTCCACCCACGGTTCGATGGGTTCGAGGTCGAACGCGTTCGCTACGACTTCTTCCTCTTCAGCTCTTCGGCCTGCGCGCGCACGCGCTCCTCTTGCTCGCGCAGCTCGGGGGTGAACTCCGCACCGAAGTCCGACGCCTCGAAGACCTGACGAATCTCGATCTCGGTCTCCGAGCCGCCGGTCGGGCAGCGCTTCACCCATTCGACGGCCTCTTCTTTCGATTTGACCTGCCACAGCCAAAACCCCGCGATGAGCTCCTTCGCTTCGCTGAACGGGCCGTCGATCACGGTCGTCTTGCCGCCCGCGAACCTCACCTTGGCGCCCTTCGAGCTCGGGTGGAGGCCCTCGCCGTCGAGCATGATGCCGGCCTTCACGAGCTCTTCGTTGTATTGGCCCATCGCCGCGAGAAGCTTCTCGTCGGGCATCGCCCCTGCTTCGATGTTCTTGTCGGATTTGATCAGGATCATGAATCGCATCGTCGTG
>DATEMX010000018.1:0-6749 GCA_035275365.1 Polyangiaceae bacterium
AGCCCGTAGCACCGTGGCCCCCGATGTTGAAGTTCGACGAGGAACGACTCTCTGTAACGGCACCGTTTCGTGGTCATTCCGCGGAGGACGCGTTTTGGTGTACGTGCGGCGAATCTGAGCCTTACGTATCGGAACGGCTTGACGGCCTCGGGAGTTGACGTAAACGCTCCTGTATAGACATGTCCGCTCGACGCGAAACCTTGGTCGTCATCGGCAACGGAATGGTGGGGCACAGGCTCTTGACCACCCTGGTCGAGTTGGGAGCCACGAAGCGATTCCAGATCATCGTTTTTGGCGAGGAGCCACGCGCCGCCTACGACCGCGTCGCGCTCTCGGCATTTTACAACGGCATGACGGCCGACGACCTGTCGCTCGTCGAGCCAGGATTCTTCGACCGAACGGGCATCACGCTCCACAAGAGCGACAAGGTCGTCGCCATCGATCGCGCCGCTAAGCGGGTCACTTCCGAGAAGGGCCTCGAGATCGACTACGACTTCGCGGTCATGGCCACGGGGTCGTATGCCTTCGTTCCGCCCATCCAAGGCAAGGATGCGGCGGGTTGCTTCGTCTACCGGACGATCGACGATCTCATCGCCATCCGCGACTGGGCCGCCAAGAAGAAGACGGGGGCGGTGATCGGCGGCGGCCTCCTCGGCCTCGAGGCCGCCAACGCGCTGCTCTCGCTCGGCGTGAAGACCCACGTCGTGGAGTTCGCGCCGCGCCTCATGCCGGTGCAGGTCGACGAAGCCGGCGGCACAGCGCTGCGCCGCCGAATCGAACAGCTCGACGTCGCCGTCCACACCGCCAAGGAAACGCGAGAAATCGCGCGCAACGCCGAAGGGGCGGTGGAGAAGCTCGTCTTCGCCGACGGCTCCGAGCTCCCCGTCGAGATGGTGGTGTTCTCGGCCGGCATCCGGCCTCGCGACGACCTCGGTAAGAAGGGCGGCCTCGAGATCGGCGCGCGCGGCGGCATCGTCGTAGACGACGCGTGTCTCACGTCTGATCCCAGCATCTACGCCATCGGCGAGTGCGCGTTGGCCCAGGGGCAAATCTGGGGCCTCGTTGCCCCCGGGTACTCGATGGCGCGCGTCGTCGCCGATCGCTTGATGGGCGGCAGCTCGCTCTTCCAGGGCGCCGATCTCTCGACCAAGCTGAAGCTCCTCGGCGTCGAGGTGGCGTCGTTCGGCGATGCGCACGGGCGTACGCCGGGCGCGCAAGATATCGTCTTCAAAGATCTCGTCGCCAACGTCTACAAGAAGCTCGTCGTTTCGCACGACGCCAAGCAAGTGCTCGGCGGGGTCATGGTGGGCGACGCCAGCTCGTACGGCTCGCTCGTGCAGATGATGCTCAACAAGATGCCCGTCTCCGAGCATCCGGAGGATCTCATCCTGCCGGCGCGCGGATCCGGCGGATCGGCCGAATCGGGCGTGGGCGCGATGCCCGACGAGGCCGTCATCTGTTCGTGCAACAACGTCACGAAGGGTCGCATCTGCTTGGCCATCGCGGAAAACTCGCTCACCGAGGTCGGAGCGGTGAAGGCGTGCACCAAGGCCGGAACGAGCTGCGGCGGCTGCGCGACGCTGGTATCCGACATCTTGCGCGTCGAGCTCAAGAAGGCCGGCGTCGAGGTCAAGAACGCCATTTGCGAGCACTTCGATTTCTCGCGCCAAGAGCTTTTCGACCTTGTGAGGGTCAACGGGATTTCATCGTTCGCAGAGTTGGTCCAAAGGCACGGCAAAGGCCGCGGCTGCGAGATCTGCAAGCCCGCGGTGGCCTCGATCCTCGCGTCGCTCGCCACGACGAGCTACGTGCTCGAAGGCGACCAAGCGGCCCTGCAGGACACCAACGACCACTTCCTCGCCAACCTGCAGAAAGACGGCACGTATTCGATCGTGCCGCGCGTGCCGGGCGGCGAGATTACCCCGGAGCAGCTCATTCAGCTCGGCACCGTGGCGCGCGAATTCGGCCTCTACACCAAGATCACGGGTGGCCAGCGCATCGATCTCTTCGGCGCGCGCGTCGAGCAGCTCCCCACCATCTGGTCGCGCTTGCTCGAGGTCGGGTTCGAGTCGGGCCACGCCTACGCCAAGGCGCTCCGAACGGTAAAGTCGTGCGTGGGGAGCACTTGGTGCCGGTACGGCGTTCAAGACTCGGTGGCGCTCGCCATCGAGATCGAGCTCCGTTACCGCGGGCTCCGCGCTCCACACAAGCTCAAGTCGGCCGTCTCCGGTTGCACCCGTGAGTGCGCCGAAGCGCAGAGCAAAGACTTCGGCATCATCGCCACCGAACGCGGGTGGAACCTCTACATCTGCGGCAACGGCGGGATGCGGCCGCAGCACGCCGTTCTCTTCGCGAGCGATCTCAGCAAGGACGATCTCATCCGCTACATCGATCGCTTTCTCATGTTCTACATTCGTACGGCCGGGCGGCTCGAACGCACCGCCACTTGGCTCAACAAGCGACCCGGCGGGCTCGCCGAGTTGAAGCGCATCCTCATCGACGACGAGCTCGGCATATGCGCCGAGCTCGAGGCCGATCTCTTGAAGCACGTCGAGAGCTATGAGTGCGAGTGGAAGGCGACGCTGCGCGATCCGGCCAGGCTCGCGCGCTTCGTTCATTTCGTGAACTCCCCCGAGGCCGATCCCAACGTCGTGTTCGTCGAAGAGCGAGGCCAAAGGCGCCCCGCGCGCCCGGACGAAAAGCCTGACCTCCTTGCGGGGGCTGGCGTCGAGGTCGACTCGATTTGAAATAGGTAGGGCCTCGGGGGCTGGCGCCGAGGTTTCCGCTGCAAACCGTCGCGTACGTCCGCTTGGCGTAGCACGCTTCTCGCAAGGCTTCGGGCGGGAGGTATCCAATGAAACCCGTGCTCCTCGCTCTCGGTATCGGGATGATGATCTTGGGCTTCCTCGGCATCAATCGGGTCGCCTGGTTGGGTTGGGCCGAGGTAGCCATCGGCATCGCTGCGGTGTTGGCGGCTGCCCAGAAACTTCCAAGAGCCGGCGCTTACGCCGGGGTCGGACTGGGCATCGCCACCCTAGTCGTCTGGGTCGCCGCGTTGGCGAGCGGCGTCGTCGGGTGGCTGGCGTGGCTCAGCTTCGTGTTCGGCGTCGCTTTCATTCTCACGTCGCCAATGGTGAGCCGCCCCAACCTTCCACCGGGCGCCGGCGGCGGGCCTCGATTCCCGCGGTAGCACCTAGGCTGTGGGGCCTGGAGATGATTTCGGGCGTCGCCAAGGCGCCAAGCCGCCAAGTGGTTGGGTTGGTAGAAGGGTCGTTTGGGCTTACACTCAGCGTGTTCCCCGTGCCGCTCTTGCCTTCCGTTCGCGTCGTTCATCCGCACGTCCTTTTGGACGATGATGGCAGCCCCATCGTCGAGGGAACGCGCATCCCCGTACGGCGACTCTATTCGTGGCACCGGCAGGGCACGACGGTGGAAACGTTGCTCAAGCGCTACCCGCAGCTCGGGCCCGCTCGCGTGCTCGACGCGCTCTCGTTCGCGTTCGACAACCTCGAGCTCGTGACGGCCGATCTCGAGCGCGAGCGTCAGCTCCTCGAGCGGGAGCAAAAGGAGCCGCCCGAGGCAGCGCCCAAGACGGCCAAGGAGCGCGCGGCCGACGCGAAAGCCAAGCAAACCAAGTTGCCGTTCTGAACCTCATTTGAACGGCGGGTGGCAAGAAGCTACGTTGAGGCCTGTGGGACGCCGCTTCAGTCTCCTCGCCATCGCCACGGCTGCTCTTGCGTCGTCGGCGTGCAGCGCCGAAGGGCAGAACGTCGCGCCTCCCGTGGGCGTGGGCGGGGGAGGCACGCTCAGTCTCGGTGGCGGCGATCTCGGCAGCCCCGGCGACAAGCGACCCTACGAGATCCCGTCCGATGCGCAAAACGGAGGGTGGCGCCTGGGGCCGCCCGCCACGAGCGACATTCCTCCCGACGCCGGTGAGGGCCGAACACATGGCTGCGGCTCCAGCATCCTCGGCATGGTCCGAGATTTCCGGGACGATCACCCCGACTTCGAGCACTACCAAGGAACAGGCACGAAGGGCCTCGTCAAGGACCGACTCGGTCCGGACCAGAAGCCCGTCTACGCGGCCAACGGACCCACCGGGGTGACCTCGGGACCCGACGAGTTTCGGCAGTGGTACCACAACGTCGAAGGCGTGAACCGCCCCTACTTCCTCTACCTTTTCTTCGAACCGAACGGCGATGTCTTCACGTTCGAGAGTCACCCGTTCTTTCCCGTCGACTGGGCCGGTTTCGGCAACCAGGGTCGCGAGCACAACTTTCATTTCACGACCGAGGTTCACACCCGGTTCCGTTACAAGGGGGGCGAGCGATTCATCTTCTCGGGCGACGACGACATGTGGGTCTTCATCGACAAAAAGCGCGTCATCGACTTGGGTGGTCCTCACCCGAGCCAAGAGGACACGGCGCTTCTCGACAAGCTCGGGTTGATGAAGGGCAGCATCTACGACCTCGATCTCTTTCACGCCGAGCGTCACACCAATTCGTCGGACTTTCGGGTCGACACCAACCTCGAGTTCGTCAACTGCGGTATCATCGTTCCCGAAGTCCATTAGTGCTGCGCGGCGAAAATTTGGCTCCTAGATTCGAGAGTGTGGAGAATCCGGTCGATCGGCGCCGGAGGTGCCGTGGGGGCGGGCCTCCCGAAGGGAGGTGGGCGGAGCCCTTAGTGCCTGCGATGCTCTTAGCTCCTGATCTCTGCCCCGACTTCGGCCGCGCGGCACTAGATGGCCGAGCATCGTCGAGCACGCGTAACATCCTCGAAGAGTGTCGTCGCCGCCTCGCGCCCCGAACCTGAAAGCGCCTCGAGAATGCAGAGCACCGCGCGCGCAGTCGCAACGGACGACAGCCCCAGCCTCGGAGGGGTGGTCGTCCGTTCGATCGAGGTGAAGCAGGCGCTGGTTCGCAGTTTCTGGGACGGAATGTTCGCCACGGCGATGATCGCGCTCACGGAGACCTTCGGGATCGCGGCGGCGGTGTCGCTCAAGGCCCACAGCATGGCCATCGCTTTGCTCGGATCGGCGCCGCTCTTGCTCGGGTCGCTCGGTCAGTATTTCTTGCCGGCGTTCGTCGATCTCACGCAGCGCAAAAAGCCCGTGCTCATCGGCGTGGGGCTGCAGGCGATCTTTCTCGGAGGTGCGAGCGTCGCGGGTTTCTTGGCGAGTCCCTACGGCGGGTGGGCCTACGTCGCGGGCATCGTACTGGCCGGCGCGAGCGCCAACGTCACCACTGCGTCGTGGGTCTCGTGGATGGGCGACCTGGTTCCGCTCGAGGCGCGGCCTCGCCATTTCGCGTGGCGGAGTCGCCTCTTTGCGTTCGTCAACCTCTCCGTCGCGCTCGCCGCGGGGTACCTGGCGGGCGACTACTCCTCGCAGAACGCGCCTTGGACCTTCTTTACCGTCGTCTTCGCGCTCGCGAGCCTCTTTCGGTTCTTGTCTTACCAGATGCTCAAGCGGCAATACGAGCCGCCCATGCAACCGACCAGAGCGAAAGCCGGTTGGCGCGCGCAGCCGAGCCGCGACTTCAAGCAGTTCTGCATCGCGCACGGATTGGTTCAGGGTGCGGCCGCGATGTCGGGGCCCTTCTTCAGCGTGTGGTACTTGCGGGACCTCAAGTTCGACTACTTGACGCTCGCGGTGACTTCGTGCTCGACCGTTGCCGGGAGCATCATCGCGCTCCCCGGCTGGGGCAAGCTCGCCGATCGCTATGGCAACCGCGCCGTGCTCTGGATCGCCGGCCTCTTCGTGAGCTTGATGCCGCTGCCTTACCTCGCGCTGACGAGCCACGTTGCCGTGTGGGCCATCAACGTCTTCGGCGGGCTCGCTTGGGCGGGCTACAACCTCGCGAGCTTCAACCACCTCTTGGGCGCCTCGGAGAACAAAGACCGCGCGCGGCTCTTTGCTTATGCGTCGGTCGTTACCGGCCTGCTCGTCTTCTCGATGACGCTGCTCGGTGGCTTTTTGTCGACGCGCCTTCCCACGCTCTTTGCGTGGCAACTCCAGAGCCTCTTCTTAGTTTCCGCCGGGGTAAGGCTCGGTACCTTTTTGCTCTTCTTTTCGCGGTTAGAAGAATATGCGCCTCCGCCCGGTCAAGGCGCTCAAGATCTCTTCAATCAGATTCCGGGATATCGCGTCGGTCTCGGTCTATTGCGCAACTTCTTCCGCGCCTTTCGCGGCTGAGCCCCAGGGAAAACCGAAGATCCAAGATCGCCTCCTCGACTTGCCGAGAGGGCCCGACAGGAGCGTCGATCTCGAATCCGTCGAGCATAGCTTCGTCGTGCGCCTCGGAATCGACGCCCACGACGGCCCGCGCATTGCGCAAGCCGTGGGTATGGCGCTCGAACAGATCGTTTCGGCAGGCGAAATCGAAGACGTGCGGGCGCATCTGCCGCAGGAGCTTCGCCAAATTTTTCCTTCCTCGCACCGATCTCACCGCGCCGAAAATCTCGGTTTTTGCGCCGAGAACGAAGCGTGCGCGCGGTACCAATCGAAGAAGACCCGTGTTAGAGTCGCCGCTGGGTGCGGCCGGGGGATTGGTCCGCTCCCTCTCCGGGGGATCCCGGGAGATGCGCTGAAGGGCGTGCGGGGAAGCATGACAGGCTACGTCATCATCGCGGGAAACGACGAAGACGCAAACGATCTGTACGGCGACGTCGTGACGAGCGAGGGATTCGAAGCCGTCGTCGCGCGCGACGCCGACGAGGCCCGGCGTATCATCGGCGAGCGCGGCGCG
>DATEMX010000019.1:0-8725 GCA_035275365.1 Polyangiaceae bacterium
CGCATCGGAGTGCTCCTTTTTTCGGTGGCCTTGGCGGGTTCACCGGGAAACGGACGCTCCGAGCTTTTTATTTCCATATTCTGTGCGCGAACTTCTCCTTTGTTCTCGCTGGCTTGGCCTTTTTGCGCCGGGAACTAGCTAGGGCGTGGCACCGCCCGAACAAGTCAAGCGGGCGTCCGCCCAATCTGCATGATCCAGGACGTCGGAATCGCCGATGCCCACGAACAGACGAAGATCGCGCTTCTGTTCGATGTTGAGATCGACTTGCTTGGGCGGAGAGGTCCCGCTCATGAGACCGCTGTCGAAGAGCTTCTCTCCGTCGGCCCAAACTTGAAAATAAACGAGGCCACCTCCGCTCGTTTCGTCGTCGACGCCGACCTCTGCGGTGAACCGCGAACAAGCTTGGCCGAGGCGATAGCGGAGGAGCGAGGGGCCGTGAACGCCGAGACCCCTCGAGAAGGTACGGCCGCGAATCCGAAAGGGCTTCCCGTCGCCCGCGTCTCTTTCACCGTTGCTCCTGTCGAACTCGACGGGGCCATAGGCGCTGACGGCGTAGGTCCACGACAAATCGCTGAGGTAGGGGTGTCCCTGCGGTAGAGGTGGCTCGGTACCTATGATCTTGAGCGCCACGGCGTCGTGGGCAGGCACCGTGACGGCAATTCCGATCGTTGAAGGCGCGAGGTCGGCGTGCGCCCAGAGATCGCGGATGCTCGCGGCGCCGCCGGGCACAAGCCAGATGTCGGGCCACGTCAAGTTGACCTGGGTGGGAACGTCACCGCGGTTCAAGAGCACGACGCCCCGCGCGCCGCACTGGGCGAGCGGCTTGGCGAACACCTGCACCTCGCCCGTCGTTCGAATCAGCGCGCCCTGCAAGCCGAGCGGATCTTGATCGAGCTCGATGACCTCGCGGTTGGTGAGGATGGTCCGCGTGGCCTCCGACATCGCCGTGATGTCGTTGCCGGCCAAGAGCGGCGACGAGAAAATGGACCACACCGAAAAGTGGGCGCGACCCTCGTTCTCGGTAAGCGCGCCGTTGCCCACTTGGAGCATGTCGGCGTCGTTGAAGGCGCCGGGCCGAGTATAAGCCGCGAGCGGGACCACCGCGTCGATGCTGCCGAGGAGGGTCTTCCACGCGGCGTCGACGTTACTTCCGGTGCGCCACAACTGGCCCGTGCTGGCCATCCACTCGGCGAAAGGCGGATACGCAATACTGAAGACGATGCGCCGCCGCGCCGCGGCGAGCGCGGCGGCCATGCGCTCGTAGTTGACGCGACCGTTGGGCGAGGGCGAGGTCGCGCACCATCGATATTTGAGATAGTCCGCTTCCCAGCCCTCGTAGATCTTGACGTCCACGTCTTCGTGCCCCGCCCCCCCGGGAATGGCGCCACAAGCTTGTGGTGGCGCGAAGACGCCCAACTTCAATCCGCGGGCGTGAATGTAGGAAGCGAGGTTCTTCATACCGCCAGGCAGCCGCACGGGATCGACGACCCGCTGACCGTCCGGGCCGCGGTCGACCTCCCAGCAGTCGTCGAGGTTCACGTACTCGTAGCCCGCGAGGGCCATCCCGCTCGCGAGCATGGCGTCTGCGCTCGCTTTCACCTTCGCTTCGTTCAAGGCGGGGTCGCAGTTGAACTTGTTCCACCCGTTCCAGCCCATCGGGGGCTTGGGCGCGACGAGCCCCGCGGGAACGGAAGCGGAGCAATCGTCGGCCGGTAGCTCCGTGTTGATACGGACATCGGCGACCCCGTCTGCGATGCCGACGACACTCGCGTCGACGGGCGAGACGACACCGGAACGGTACGAGAGCTCGATATCTTCGCGCCCACAAGCAAGGGTGAGCGAGAGGCCCATTGCGCTGCATCGGCACGCGTTTTTTTTAGAAGAGATCGACACCGACGTGCCCTCCGACGAGCGTTGCGAACGGCGACATCGCGAAGACGGGACGACCGTCGACCAGATAGCGCTGGAACATGCCGAGATAGGAGACGTCGGCGTCGAGGCCCACGTAGACGCCGCTGGCCAACTTGACGTTGAACCGCGCGCCGAGGTCGACCGACGCGTTGAAGCGCCGAACGGCGATGGGCGCGTGCAGCTCGACCAGCGAGCCGTCGAGCTCGGTGAAATGGCCCGTCGCGCCGAGCGCCAGCGCGGCGGACATCCAGTCAGTGCTCGCAAAGCGCCACCGCGCCGAGGCAGCGACGGCGAACTCGCGGTACCTGCCCGCATAGCCGTTGCTCTCGATGGCGACGCCCGGCCCGGCCGAGAACGTGAGCGCGGCACCGATCCGCGAGAAGGCGGGAAACCAAGCGACCGCGCCCAGCGAGACCAGCGTTTCCGCCTTGTGCGCTGCCAGGAAATGCACGCGAGCCCCGGCTTCGAAGGCCAGCCGCTCGGCTTTGGCTGGCGGCGCGCCAGGCGTCGCGCCAAACCGCTCGGCCTCGGGTGCAACGACCGTAGCACGCAGGACGGTCTTCAGGCTGAGCGCCACAGCGGCGGCGACAGGGCTCGTGAAGGGGGGCGACTCGGCGAGGACGCGCGTCGAGATTTCGTCCGTCCTAGCATCGAACACCCACAGGACCGAACCACGGTCGGGAACCGAAACCCACGCCACTGCATCGACGTCGAGCTGCCGGGTCAACTCAACGGCCCGCTCCGCCGCTTCGGGCAGCGACCCTCCGGGCGTCGGCGCGTCGCTGGCGATCGCCTCGACGCCCCACGGCGCGAGCGCGAGCGCGACGGCGCGCGACAACTCGGGATCGCCTTGCACGAGCGCGATACGGTGCTCGGCCGCGCGGGCGGTTGCCACCCAACACACCAAGAGCCCCACGAAGCTGTATGCGATCCGACGCAAGAGTCGATGGAAAAAACGCTGGCACCACAGAAAGCCGTGCCTACGAGCACGGCCACGAAACATTACCTTACTCGTTCCAACACCGCACGTGCGTCGTCGGCGTTAGCCCCCCGCGGAAAGCGTGAAAGGTACTGCAAGAGGAGGCGCCTGGCCTCGCCCTTGTTGCCGCGCGTGGCTTCGAGTCGCGCGTGCGCGAAAAGCGCGTTCTGCGCCCACGAATCTTGTCCCGTCTCGATCGAGCGATAAAGCGTGATGGCGCGACCGGGATCGCTCACCTCGACCTTGGCCGCCGACTCGAACAGATCTTGCGACGAACGAGCGCGCGGAGCCGCAGGAGCTTCTCGCTCTTCGACGACAGGTGCGGGCGCCGGCGTCACTGGATGCGCCTGCGTTACCGCGCCTCGCGGAGGCGCGCGCCTCACGTGCGCTTCCGGCACCACCACGCCATCGGGGAGCATCGCCCCGCTAGGAACGGAAGGTTCCCGCGGAGCCGTAACTTCCGGTGCCGAGCTCACCACTTCTTTGGCGCTGGCCCACGACTCGCCGGCACCGACCGTCGTCGTTTTTCCGGCCACGCTCACCTCGACGACACCCTTCTGAACTTCGACGCGAGCGCTCTCTCCCAAACGACTCACTTTGAATCGCGTGCCCACGACGCGAACGCGGACTTCGCCCGCTTGAACGATGAGCGGCGCGTCGGCCGCACGGGGGGCCACGTCGCACGCGATCTCGCCACGATCGACCACGATGAGCATGCTGCGCTGCGCTTCTCCGCCGACGACGACGGCCGACTCGGGATTCACGTCGAGCGATACCCCGGGAAGCTCGAGGTGCGAGGGATTTTTGCCCGTCGAAATCCGCGACGGGCTGACGCCGAGCTCGCGCGGGGCACCCGTTGGAGCACGCCAAAAGATCACCAAGGCAAGCGCCGCAAAGGCGGCAGCGGCCGACATCCACGCGAGCGGAGCATGGCTTCTGGTGCGAGGGGTTTCAGGCGCGCGCCCCGACGCCTCGGCGTCGAGCCGCGCGAAGATCGCGCGTTCGACCCTTGACCACCGCTGCTCGGTGAGCGGCTCTACTTGGACTTCTAGGTTTCTTCGCATGACTCCGCGTCCTTCTCGTCGCCTTTGTCGTCCGCCAGAAATTCCACCAAGAGGGCGTCTTTGCGGGCGCGCTTCTCGATCGCTCGCCTCGCCCGCCAAACCCGCGTCTTCGTGGTCATGAGCGAGGCTTCCATCATTTTCGCTATTTCGTTGAGAGGCAGCCCTTCGATTGCAAAGAGCGTGAATGCAAGGCGCTGCTTGGTCTCGAGCTTGTCGAGCTCCGCGTAGAGGCGACGCGCTGCTTCACGCAGCGAAGCGCGTTCTTCGGCGTTGGGCCCCTTGAAAATCGGATCGAGCACCGGCTCGAGCTGGGGCAACCGGGCTTTGCGGCCGAAATAGGCGTACGCGGCGCGGATCGCACAGCGATCGATCCAAGTGCGCAGCGACGCTTCGCCCCGATAACTCGACAGCGAGCGGAACACCTCCAAGAAGGTGTCCTGCAAGAGGTCCTCGATGTGGGCGTTCGATCCGACCACCCGATACAAGAGCGCATGCACGCGCTGCCGCTCGCGCTGGAAGAGCTCGCGGAGCGCGGCGCGGTCGCCCGCTACGCATTTGGACGCGAACAGGAGATCTTCGGGCGCGCGCACGACGTGCAAAGGGGTCGCCGTCGGGTGCTCGCGGGGCATGCTCTATAGTGGGGTGAACGGGGCCCCGGGTTACAAAAATCCGCCTCGCGCAATAGTTGAATCATTCCATGAGGCTGGCCGAACTGGACGGGCAGAGCGAAGTCAAAATATCAAAGGTGCGCTGCTGATCCCGCCTCCGGGCGGGGTGAAAACCATCGCGCTGCACCCCGGGTTGGGGACAGCATCGGCGGCGGCGCCGAGGTCGACGGCCCCGGCGAACACGGCATCGGGCCCCGCGCGGAACGTCGCCCGCTCGGTGCCCGAAACCTCGTCCCAGTAGAACAGCGTAAGCCCGTCCGATGAGAGCCCCGTCGGGCGCCGATGCCGCCCGCACGAGGCTTCGAGCTCCGGCGCGCGCAACGCCGCACCGATGGGCCACGACACGTCACCCACGCGCCGAGACAAATAAACGGCGTCGTGGCGGCCATCGATCCCCTCCCCTCTCACGTAGAAAAGCGACCGATCGTCGCTCGAGAGCACGGGCGAGCCGATCCATTCGTTCGGTCCCAGCATCAGGCCGAGCGCGTTGATGGCTGCGAACTGCGTCTCGCTTGCCTGAGAGCCGAAGCGGCTCGTGCGGTCGACGCGCGACACCTCGGCCAGGCCATGGCGATCGTCGCGCACGAAGACGATGCGCAAGCCGTCCGGGCTGAGCATGGGACGATCGGGGACCTCGTCCTTCACGCCGTCGACCGAAAATCCAGGACCCCATGCCGAGGTCGCCGCGGCGCGATCGGCGTAGTTCAGGGTGTGCGTCTCGAACCACGCAATCGTACGCGCGTCAGGCGTGAGACCAACGAAGCGCATGAAATCGCCTTCGCGGACGACGCTCGCCGCTTGCCGACCGAGCGTTGCGGCGCACACGCCGGCTGCACCGGTGGGCGCCACCAGCTTGGGCGGCTCGCTCGGCCCCCCGCCATCCTCCAAGCAAGGCATCGGCTCGGCGGCGTCGTCATCGGTCGACGCATCGGGGCTCCCGTCTCGCTCGGTCATCTCGTCACCGGGAGCCGAATCGGATCGGGAGCCACCGGCGCCCTCGCCGCTGTCGGCCGCATCGACGGCTGCTCTATCGGCGGCAGATCGAGCGTCGCTCGGGCTCACTTGTGCGTCGAAGTCGAACGGGGGATCGCCGAGCTTGGACGGGCCCGCAACGTCGCTGCTCCCGCAGCCCGCCGCGATCGCCGCCAAGAAGACGCCGCACGAAACACGCGCGCAGAACCGAAGATCAGATGCATCGACACGAGCGAGCATCGCGCTTACTCCGAAGGACGGCAACTGAAGCTCTGTCGCCAATCACTGAGCGACGGCGAGGAGAGCTTGTCGCTCGAGGGGTTGAACGTCATGGTGATGCGCAGATAGTGCTTCGAAGCCTGTTGGGGAAGGGCGGCGCCGACGTCGTTGCCAACCCAGCCCGGCGGCGTTACGCCCTGCGCCTTGCCCACGACGACGCTCGGTGCGGTATCGAGCCCGACCACCGAATCGGACGTCTGCGCCGAGAAGACGATCGTGGTGTCGGACGGGGTGATTGCCTTCCAATCGAAGAAGCGCCAGACCGGCGTCGAGCCCTTGGCGCAAGCGCCTTCGTAGTCGCGTGAGAACGTAGCGTTTTCGAATACCGACACGGGGGCGGGCGGTTTGCAGAGACCCGCGATGCAGTGCGAGCTCGGATAGCCACAGCAATCCTTGTCGGAGCCGCATGTGCCGCCGTCAGCCGAACACGCGTTACCGACGAGGCCGACGCAATGGCGCGTGGGCGGCACGGTGGCCGGCTGATCGATGCGACAAGCAGCGGTCGGAGGTACGGCGGTCGCGCCGCAGCAGTCCTCGTTGACCTGGCACACCGACGCCGCGCCAGTGCCGGCCGCCTTGCAGGGATCGAGCACCCAATAAGCGCGCTCGTTGATGTAGTTCGACGAGGAAATCGCGCCGAGGTTTTGGTTCGGAAGCCAGAAGGCCGGGTGGCTGCGGTCGACGTTGCCGCTCGTGGTATCGTCAATGGCCGCAACCCACAGCTGGCTGGCGAGGCACGAGGTGTTCATACCGGGCGGGTTCAGCGTGTTGCCATAGGGGCGCGTGCTCGTGAACACCGCCCAGCGGTAACCGCCCGCGCTCACGGGGAGCACGGTGGGCTGATACGACTTGTTGGCGTCGGCGGCGCGCTCACCGGTGTTGAGCTGGGCGAGCTGGACGGCGGACGAACCGTTGGTACCGGCGTCGATCGACCAGAGCGTGCCAGGCGTGCCGTAGTAGTTGGTCGGCGCCATGTTGCCATAGCGGGCGCCCGTCTTGCCGTCGCAGGTAGTGCAGAGCTCGGTCGGCGTGCTCGTCTGAAAGACGACGCTGCGCGAGTCGGACTCGAACGCCGGCCACTTCATCACGTCGCCGAACGGCCACGTATTGCGGACCAATTTGCGATTGGAAAACTTCTTGGCCGCTTGATCGAAGTCGAAGATGCTAAGACCCTTGCGCCACCCGGCGCCGCCGCCCGAGTCGCCGTCGATGAAGACGAGCTTCGAGCCGTCGGGCGAGAAAGCCGGCACCATCATGACCGTGTCGCCGAGTCCCCAGTTGTTCGCAGACGTGGACGTCACGTTGACCGGCGCCGTCCCCGGTGTGTTGGACAGTTGCCACACGACGTAAGGATCGCCTGTCCCGTTGTTGCCGCCCGCGGTGGGGGAGAGGCCTGCGATGCCGCTGTCGCCCGTCGGGTAGAGCCAATTGTTCGGGATCGGGCCGTACGAGGTGCCCGGACCCGTCAAACGAAGGTGCGCCGTCGCGCCGCCTCCGTTCTCGTAGTAGTCCATCTTGATGTCGTACTTGACACCGGCGACGAGGACGACCGACGCCGTGTATTTGGTCGGCCCTTGGTCGATGAACTTGTCGACGACGAGCACGTTGTTGATCCAGAGCCGAACGCCGTCGTCGGTCTCGGTCTCGAACGTGTAGGAACCGCTCCCGGCCGGCTGGATCTGCCCCGTCCAACGCGCGCTGTAGGTGTCCGTTCCGATGGCCGGATCGGGCGAGCCGTTGCCCCACTCGAAGTCGATGGTGGGATCGACCCTGGCCACCGACGGACCCGTGAAGTTCGCGTTGTCGTAATACGTTACGGTGAGCCCGCGCGAACACGCGGCGATTGTCGTGTGATTGCAGATAGCCACCGAGGCGCCAGCCGCCGACGGAAATAGGTTGGTCGAGGGGATGATCGCATAGGAGATCGACGGGCCCGTCCAGCGAAGGCGGGCCACGGCGCCGCCGCCCTTTTGGTAATATTCCATCTTCACGTCGTGCTTGGTGCCCGCGGCGAGCGTGACGGTGTACGAATATTTGGTGGCGCCCTGATCGATCCATTTGTCGACGACGAGCAGGTTGTCGAAATAGAAGCGCACGCCGTCGTCGGCCTCCACCTCGAAGGTGTAGGAGCCGGCGTTCGGCGCCAGAACCTGGCCCGTCCAGCGCGCGCTGTAGTTGCTGGTGGGAATCAGAGCGTCGGGCGACGTGCCGCCCCAGTTGAAGTCGACGTTGGCATCGACGCGCGTGACGGTGGTTCCCGTCAAATCGACGTTGCTGAAATAGGTCGCGCTGAGACCGGGCGCCGTGACGACGTCGCAGGTGTCGCTCGTGCAGCCATTGCCGTCGTCCGCACACGTCGCTCCGACCGGTTTGAAGACATCGGTCGGGCACGATCCGCTTGTGCCCGTGCAGACTTCGGCTTCGTCGCATTGGTTCGCCGCCGCGCGACACGTCACACCGGCGGTCGTCACGACGTCGAGCGGACAAGCCGCCGAGAGGCCGCTGCACGTGTCGGCGACGTCGCAAGTGCCCACGGCGGGCCGGCACACCGTCACCATGGAGGCAAAGCCGTCCGACGGACACGTATTGGAGGAGCCCGTACAAGCTTCCGCCACGTCGCATGCGTCCGCCGAGGCTCGGCAGACGGTCCCCGAGGCGAGCTTCGCGTCGCTGGGACAGGTCGTCGAAGAGCCGGTGCAAGTCTCGACCGCGTCGCAAATGCCGGCGGAGGCGCGACAGGTCGTTCCAGCGTTGCCCGCGGCATGCAAGCAAGCAGGCGCACCGCCGCTCACGCCGCACACGTCGGTCGAGCAAACGTTGCCGTCGTCGGTGCACGCAGTGCCTGCGGCTTT
>DATEMX010000020.1:0-5475 GCA_035275365.1 Polyangiaceae bacterium
ATGACGCGAAGTCGCGGTGCCACCGTCTGGGCCAAAGAAACCGGACCCATCGCACATTTCAGCGGCACTCCCGTGACTGATGGCGTGCTCCACAAGGTGACGCCCGGTTTCATTTGGTAGCGCCGGCGTCGAGCACACATCCCGGATGGGACATCGGGCGTTCGCAGTAGATGACGGCATTTTGCCACGCGTGGCAGACGGCGCCGTAGCGGCGGGCGTCGTCGATGCCCGCGAGGGCCTTCTGGAACGACTGCGCGAGCGCGACGCTCTCGCGATCGGTAGCCCGCGTCGACGGGCACGCCGCGCGGGGTGCTACGACGCAGCTCGGTTCTGGCGGTCTGTCTCCCAGGAGATTCGGCGCCGACCCCGGCGGCTCTGGGCTCGAATGCTCCTTGGTTTGCCATTTCAAATCACGGCAGCGGGTGCCACGGTTCTGCTTCTCGCACAGCGCGCGCCTAAGCTCGATGATCCGATCCGCTTCGCAAAGCCCGTTTGCGAGCCGTGCATCGGTCTCATGCGCTTTCTTGACCAAGTCCGTCCCGCGTTGTCGCGCGGCGTCGCACGATGGACCGGCGACCGTGATTTGTGCGAGCTCTTCTTCGCAGCTCGCGCGACGACCTCCGGCGCAATCGGTTTCCATGAACGAGAGGATGTGTTCGCAGTGCGTTCCGAGCCATCGCGCGGCGTCAGCCGATCGGGGCTGCTTCTGCCCAGCTACTGCCACGAGCAATGCGATGCACTCGACCGAGACCTGCCCCCTGTCGGCTGGCGCCGAACCGAGGTCGAGGAGGTAGCTGCAATCGCGATGGCCCTCGAGTCCCTCCGAGGCCGACGACGACGACGACGACGCCGCCACCGGTGCATCGACGCGACTGGTATCGCTTCGCCCGCGCTCGCCGGCTTCGCCGCGGTCCACCGCGCCCCGCCCGTGCAGACATCCGCCGAAGAGGGCGCAAGAGAGTGCCTGCAGGAGCAAGATTCTGGCGCGGTGAGGATGAATTATGGCAAGCCTCCGATCCATCATACCGATGTTGCGCTGCACAGGCCGTTGCTGGTGGCGTAAGAGGGGAGGCCCGTAGGACGGGCAGCGACGAGCTGTCGTGGGGGGGGACGCCCCCTCGAAATCGATCAGTGAATCTGAATGTCGTCGATGTAGACGGTACCCGACCATCCATCCTCGAGAAAGATGTCGATGTACAAGGAGTCGATGTTACTGCCGAAGGTGTTGGTGCTCGAGCCGATGGTTATCCAGGTATTGGCGGTGAGTTTGAAGGCTCCCGCGCTCTGATAATTCGCGCCCTCCATCCAGTGGAACCATCCGGCGTTCTCCATGCTGCTGTCGTAGACGAAGGTAGGACCATCCGCGTAGACGAGGGCCGACGCCCAATGGTTGGTCGTTCCCGTCAACTTCCCGCCGCACAGGGGCACGCGAATGGTCGTAGAGAATGTTCCATCGACGACGTCGAACGCGAATGCACGGCTCCCGCTGCTGTGCCGGGTGCTGCTGATTCGGGCGTTGCTCGCGTGACCGACGTTGGTGGGGTCAACGGCCCATCCTTCCCCGCCGTTCGATTCGAAACCCCAGCTCCCGCATTGTGATCCGCCGCCCGCGCAAGAGAGAGTCGAGCCCGTGCAATGCGGCGTGCAAACGCCGATGTCGCAGCTCATCGTCGCGTTTGGAGGCGCTGCAGCGCAACACACGCCGTTGCAAAGGGGGTTTCCATCGTTGCAGGTTGGCTTGCAGGAGCTGCTGACACAATGGCGCGTTCCACCGGTTACGTTGGGGCACGATGCGTTGTTGCAGGCCCCGCAGTGGTCGGCGTCGGTCGAGAGGTCGAGGCAGGCTCCGCCGCAGTTGGTTTGCGACCCAGTGCAACATTGGCCGCTCTTGCAGGTCGTGCCCGCGGCGCATACATGTCCGCAGGTTCCGCAGTTTTTGCTGTCAGTCTGGTAGTTGGGGCAATTGCCCGCGCATTCCGGCGAGCCGTCGAAGCAATGCACGACGCACTTGCGCGAGTCGCAGGTGGTCGTCCCTCCGCTGGCCGGCTGAACGCATGCCTTGGCGCAGTCGGAGCAATGGCTTGCGTCGTTGTCGAGGTTCGAGCACGTCGTCCCATTGCAGAGCGTGGGGGCGTTTGCCGGACACGAATTCTTGCAGCCGGAAGGGGTGCATACCGGATTGTCGACCGGGCATTTGTTCACGCAAGAGTTGCAAGTCGCCGCCTTGGTAATGTCGGTCTCGCAGCCGTCGTCGGGGTTTGCCGTGCAGTGCGCGTGGCCGGTCGAGCACGCCGATGCGGGGACGACGCACTTGCCCGCTGAGCACGTGACTCCCGTCGCCGTTCCGACGTTCGCGAGCGCCGTGCAGTCGTGCCCGCACGTTCCGCAGTTCTTCGGATCGCTCGCGGTGTTGACGCACGTGTTGTTCGAGCACTTCGTGTAGTTCGCCTTGCACTGCAGATCGCACTGGTTGTTGGTGCAAACGGCGTCCCCGTTCGGGTCACCGTCGCTCGTGCCGGGGCACTTCATGCACGTCGGCCCGCATCGGCTCGGGTCCTTGTCGTCGGCGCAGTCGCTCGTGCCGGGACAACCGTGCCAATTGGCATTGCACGAGAAGCCGCACGACTTCTTGTCGCACGTCGCGTTTCCGCCGCTCGCCGGTTGCGGACAAGCCTTGGTGCAGTCGCCGCAGTGCTTGGCGTCGTTGTCGAGGTTGACGCAACTGTTGCCGCACTGCGTGGGCGTCGCGGCGGGGCACGACGTCAGGCATTCGCCGCCGGCGCAGAGCGGCGCGGTGGCGGGGCAAGCTTTGGTGCAGCTACCGCAGTGCTCGGCGCTGGCGATGTCCGTTTCGCAGCCGTCGTCGCCGTTGGCAGTGCAATGCGCAAACCCGGTCGCGCAGGAGGTCGGCGGAACGACGCACTTTCCCGCCGCGCACGTGACGCCGTCGGCCGAGCTCACGTGAGCGAGCGCCGTGCAGTCGTGGCTGCACGAACCGCAATTTTGTGGATCGCTCGAGGTGTCGGTGCAAGCGGCGCCGCACTGGGTCTTCGCACAACCGCTCGCACCGTCGCTGGCCGAAGCGTCGAACGAGGCGTCGGCGGAGGCGTCCGCTTTCGCGAGGGATCCGCCGTCGGCATCGGCGTCCGAGGCGTACGGCTTGCCGTCCTCGAACCCCAAGATGCTGCTGCAGCCGGCGAGGAGCGGGAACGCCGCCGTCGGGGCTAGGAGCGTACGGGCAAAGCGCATGGGTTCACCACGCTCCGGAGAAAGAAACATTCGCGCCACGATTGACTTCGGGCTCCACCGAAACGAAGAGCTGGTGTGGGTTGGATCGCTTCGCGGCGTCGGCGCTCTTCGCGCCGGAGGTCAACCAGAGCACGGCGCCCGCTGCCAGCGCGACGACGCCAGCGGACACCGCGACCGTGGCCACGTTGGCCTTTCGCTTGGCGCTCGCCCGATCGTCGATGCCTTGCGGTCGGCAGAAATTGTCCGCATCGCAGTCGGCCTTGTTGTAGGTCGACTTCGCCATCACCGCGAAGGCACCGCCGACCCCGAGAGCGACGACGCCCACCCCGCCCGCCGCAAGCGCCGCGACGCGCTGGGAAGGCAGACCACCATAGCTTGGCGCTTCGGACGGGTCCGTGAGAGGGGCCGTCGCTGCGCGCGCGGTCGTGGTCGGCGGAGCAGCGTCGGAGGTTGCCTTCACCGCGGGCTCATCGGCCAACTTGGGCACCGAGACCGTTTGTTTCGAGGCGCCTGGGCTCACTTCGACCCGACTCTCCCAGCTGCGTTTGCCAGGAGCGCTCGCTTGCACGAGATGCGACCCAGGATCGACCGGCGACGCCGTTCCCCACCCGGCTTTGCCGACAAGGCTGCCGTCGAGCTTGATCTCGAGCCCCATCTCCGCCTCGGGAACGATGGCGATCGTCAGCCTGGCGAGCTTCGGCTCGATGGCGGCGATGTGCTCGGCGCACAGCTTCGCGCGGTCGGCTCGTCCGTCGGTGCGCGCGAGCGCCTGCGCTTGCTTCAGCTCGACCCACGCGCTCGCGAGCTTGCCTTCGCTCTCGTGGCAGAGACCCAGGTTGAGCACCGTCCCCGGGGCCGGGTCGAGCCTTTGGCTCTCGGCAAACTTGGGGCAGGCCTCCGAATACTTCTTTGCCTGCACCAACTTCTTGGCGTCGGTGAAGAGCGTCTCGGCGAGTGCGCGATCGGCGGACGACGCCTGGGCGTTCGCTTCGCGTTCGAGCGTGGCTCCTGCAACGAGAAGGACCAGGACGAGCGTCGAGCGGTCGATGCGTACCGGCGCTATGCAATTCATCGAATTCGCCCTCGGGCCCATGTACACGAGAAAGCCGGAGGCGTCTAGCCGCTCGGCCGCGCCCCATCACGAGACAGCCGAGCCAACGCCAACGGTCGACCGCGAGGTGGTGGCGGGTCTCGCTCATCGCGGGTACCATCGAGCCTTTGCCGAGCGCTGCTCGCTACATCGATGGACCCGAAATCTTCAGTTTTGCCTGGCGACCTACTGGCCGCCAAGTACCGCGTCGAGCGGGTCATCGGTCAAGGCGGTATGGGGATGGTCGCCGCCGCCGTCCACGAGCAGCTAGGGCAGAAGGTCGCGCTCAAGTTCTTGCTTCCCGAGATGCTCGAGAACCGCGAAGTCGCAGCGCGGTTTTTGCGAGAAGCGCAGGCGGCTGTCCGTATTCAAAGCGAGCACGTCGTGAGGGTGCTCGACGTCGGAACGCTGGAGACCGGCGCACCCTACATCGTAATGGAGTACCTCGAGGGCTCCGATCTTTCGCACGTCCTGCGCGATCGGGGCCCGCTTCCCGTCGCCGAAGCCGTCGATTGCATCGTGCAAGCGTGTCACGCCGTCTCCGAGGGCCACAGGCTCGGGATCGTTCACCGCGATCTCAAACCGGCCAACATGTTCCTCACCACGCGCACCGACGGCAGCTCGCTCGTGAAGGTGCTCGATTTCGGCATCGCCAAGGCCAAGCTCGGCGTCATCACGGGCCAAGAGGCATCACAGACGGTTGCCCATTCGATGATGGGCTCCCCGGCTTATATGTCGCCCGAGCAGATTCAAGACGCGAGCACCGTCGACGCGCGCACCGACGTGTGGGCCATCGGTGTTTCTCTCTACGAGTTATTGACTGGCGAGGGGCCCTTTCGCGGAAGCACCGTCCACGAGTTCCTTTGGGCGATCATGACGTCGCAGCCTCCTTCACTTCGCACGAAGCGGCCCGACATTCCTGCCGAGCTCGACGCCGTCGTGGAGCGCTGTTTGAAGAAAGCACCCGGCGAACGAATCCAGAGCGTCGCCGAGCTCGCGGCGGCGCTCGCGCCGTTCGCGCCTCCTGCCAGCCATGCGATCATCGAGCGCATCGTGCGAGCAGCTAGCCGCGATCCGCAAACGAGTCGACCCTCGATTGCTTCTACGTCGAACCCGGGTTCTACGGTTTTGCTCGA
>DATEMX010000021.1:0-6314 GCA_035275365.1 Polyangiaceae bacterium
GGCGGCCGGCGCCGTCATCGCGACGGTGCTCGCTTTCACGAGCCCCTTCCAAACTTGGTCGCGGGCAGCCCTCTCCTGGGTGGTCGTTGTGGCGTACATCGCGGTCTTCTTCGTGTTTCCCGCGAGCGATCACCCCGGCGAGCGGGCGTTCTTGCTCGAGCACGTCAAGAGGACGCTCGAAGCTACGCCGCGAACGACTCGGTAACTTCTCCCCTTCAGTTTCCAGCGCTCCCACCGTCATTCACTCCTACGTCGCGCCAGGCGACGCAATGGGGAGAGGAAGACACATGCGCCTACGTCTACGTTCGATGCGAAATGGACTGTTGTCTGCTGCGGTTACGGCCGCTTCTCTGGTGGCGTGTGGTGGAGACGACATCTCCTCCACCAGCACCACGGCGGGGGTAGGCGGAAGCGCCGGAGGCCCGAGCAAAGACGCATCGAGTGACGCCAAGGCGGGTACCGGAGGCTCGGCGGGAAGCGCGGGCTCTTTGGGCTCCGGCGGCGCAAGTACCGGCGGGACCAACGCCGACGCCGCTAGCGCGGGCGGCTCCAACGCAGGTGGAACGCGCGACGGCGCCGCCGAAGCAGCAACCGACGCCGGCACGGGCAAAGACGGCGGCGACGGGGCGATTGGCTCCGATGCACCGAACACCGATAGCGGCCCCGCGGTCGACGGGGCCTCCGCCGATACCGGGGCCTCCGCCGATACCGGGGTCTCCGCTGATACCGGAGCCTCCGCTGATACCGGGGCCTCTGCCGATGCCCCCGACACGGGCATCGACGCAGGTCCGTATTGCGGCGACGGCATCAAAAACGGCACCGAAGCCTGCGACAACGGCACCAACGACGGCACCTACGGGACCTGCAAACCCGACTGCACCCTCGCGCCTTATTGCGGCGACGGCATCAAGAACGGCGCCGAAGCCTGCGACAAGGGCGCCGGCAACGGCAGTCTCTTCTACAGCGCGTGCACGACGAGCTGCGCGCAGACTTCGCTCATTGTCTGGCTCGACGGCAAAGATCCGAACGGGACTGGAACGGCGCCCGCCGACGCGAGCTACATGAGCACGTGGGTCGACAAGGCTCGGGGCAACGACGCCGTTCAAGGGACGGCGTCGAACCAACCGGCCTACAGCGTCGCCAACAGTGGCGCGGTGTTCGACGGGTCGAACGACTACCTCGCCGTGCCGGTGAACATCAACGCGAGCGCCATCCCGCAAATGACGATCATCGCCGTCTTCAAGAATGCCGCCGGCAACCCGTCGAACTTCGCGGGCGTTTGGGGGCAAGACGACGGAGGCTGGGATCGCTTCTTGGTCTCCGGCGGCACCGGCGGGACAGGCATCTCGAACGGCAGCGGGTTCACGCCGGTAACGGGATTGACCGCCGAGAATACGACCTTGGTCTCGGTGTCCACGATCGTCTCCGGCGGTAGCTCGTCCGTGTACGTCAACGGCAACTTGGGAGCGACGTTCACCTCGACGGCGCAAGTGGGGAAGACCTCGCTCAGCATCGGCAACCTCAATGGCCCGACCCCTCCGGGCGGACACGGCTTCTTCGACGGTACCATTTCCGAAATCATGGTCTTCGACCGCGCCCTCACGGCCTCCGAGCGCAGCACCCTGGGCGCCCTCCTCGCCACCAAATACGGCGTCGCGCAGTTTTGCGGCGACGGCGTCAAGAGCGGCTCCGAGCAATGCGATCTCGGAGCCGGCAACGACGGCACCGGTTGCGACCCCGACTGCATGTCGTCCCCCGCGGGCGACATCCTCTTGCATTGCTCGGCCGTCAACACGATCCTGCACAGCTTCGTCGGCGCGGGTTGCCATCCCATCACTGTCCAGGGCGGCGCCTCGTACCTCGACATTTTGAATGCCAACACGAAAGCCACGCTCTACCCGACCGCCGATTGTAGCGGAAGCGTGTTCCGCGAGAACGTCATCGATGACATCAACTTCTGCAGCTTCACGTTCAATAACGGCAGCGGTTTGAACGACAGCGTTTGGTCGGTGAAGTTCTCCAGATAACGTCGCGTCGCCCGCGAGCTGGGGTTTGTACCGTCCCAGCTCGCTTCTGTGCGGCCCGCGCCGGCGAGGCTGGCGTTGCGCCGGCGCCGGGGCGCGATGTCTGAGGGTTCGATGGCCTGGCGACGGACGTCGAGTTGGATCATGCTCGAGGCCCCATGCCACCTTCGACGAGCGAATTCGGGCGCAGCCGTGATCGCGGCGTGCGGCGGGTTCTCGCCCTCGTGCTGGCGCAGAACCTCGTGGTGGCGGCGATCAAATTCCTCGTCGGCAATCGAACCGGCACGCTGTCCCTCATGGCGGACAGCCTGCACGCCCTCCTCGACGCCTCCTCCAACGTGGTCGGCTTGATCGGCATTGTCATCGCGTCGCGGCCCCCCGACGCCGGGCACCCGTACGGGCATCGCCGGTTCGAGACGCTCGCCGCGCTCACGATTGGTCTCTTCATCCTGAGCGGTCTCGGCGGAATCGCGTACGGGCTCTGGGAGGGTTTCGCGGGAGATCGGCGGCCGCCGGAGGTCTCGTGGGCATCGGCCGCGCTCGTCCTGGGCACGATCGTCGCCAACCTCGCGATAAGCCGCTACGAAGCAAAGCGGGCCCTCGAGTTGAAGAGCGCGCTGCTCGAAGCCGACGCAGGCCACACGATGAGCGACACGTTCGGAGCGTTCGCGGTGCTCGTCTCGTTCGGCGGACTCGCGCTCGGCTTTCGCTCGGCCGATAGCGTGGGAGCGCTCGTCGTTGCGGTGCTCGTCGGTCGCACCGCGTTTCGGATCCTGAGCGTGAACCTCGGCGTCCTCGCCGATCATGCGCGACTCGACCCTGCCGAGGTACGCCAGGCAGTGCTGCAGGTTCCCGAAGTGCGAGGCGCACACAAGATCCGATCGCGGGGATCGGCCGACCACACGCAGGTCGATCTCCACGTCCACGTCGATCCCACGATGTCCGTCGCGCGCGCCCACGAGGTGACGCACGCGGTCATCGCCGCGGTCCGCGCCAGGTTCCCCGAGGTCGCCGACGTGATCATCCACACCGAGCCGGCCGACGGCCGCGAACGCGACGCGACCTGATCTCCGGGATCCCTCTCCATCCGCGGGGGCTAATCTTCCGGCGGCGCGGCGACCGTCGTGGCCGGCTCCCTGGCAACGCTGGGCAAGATGCCGAGCCTCATGTAAATGGGCCGCATCGCCGCGCGGATCGAAGGAAGCGCGCGGTAGAAGGCCAGCGCACCGAGAAGGCACGCCGAGCCACCCGCGAGGAGGGCGGCCGGCGCTCCGAACCGGTCGGCGAGCATGCCCGCGAGGAGGCTCCCGAACGGCGTCGTGCCGAAGAAGGCCATGGCGTAAAAGCTCATCACACGCCCGCGCTTGTCCTCGTCGACGATCGTTTGCAACACGGTGTTGCTGGCGGCCATTTGAACGACCATCGCCATGCCTGTCGGGAGCATGACGATGAGCGATATCCACAGCGTGTGCGAGCGTGAGAAGGCGACGAGACCTCCGCCGAAGAGCGCTGCAGCGGCAGCGATCAAGCGGCCCAGGCCGAGAACGCTCGTGCGCGACGCGAGGTAGAGCGTCCCTGCCAGGGCGCCGACGCCGGAAGCTGCCATGAGGAACCCAAGGGTGTGAGCGCCGCCGTGAAGGACCTTGCTCGCGACGACCGGCATGAGAACCATGTACGGCATTCCCGTGAGGCTCACGAGCGCGAGCAAAAGCAAAATCGCGCGAATGGGAACCGAACCGGCTGCGTAGCGAAAACCTCGAACGAGCTCGCCCACGACGTCGCGCGCGCCCTCTTTGCGAAGGCGGGTCGTTACTTTCATGGCGGCGAGAGACGCGATGACGGCGACGTAGCTCGCAGCGTCGATCGTGAAGCAGTAGCCCTCGCCGACGGCGGCGATGAGCACGCCGGCGATCGAAGGACCGAGGAGCCTCGCGGCGTTGACCATCGACGAATTGAGAGCAATCGCGTTGGGCAGATCGCGTCGGTCTTCGATCATCTCGACGACGAAAGATTGGCGGGCGGGCATGTCGATGGCATTGATGAGCCCCTGACAGCATTGGAGCACGAGGATGAGCCCGACGGTGATCGTGTGCGTCAGCGTCAACGCGGCCAGCAAGGCCGACTGAATCATCGCCAGCACCTGCGTCACGAGGAGCGTGCGATGACGGTTCGTGCGATCGACCCAGACCCCCGCGAGGGGCGCGAGAAGAAACGTCGGTATTTGTCCAGCAAACCCCACGACGCCGAGGAGCAAGGCCGAACCCGTGAGGCGGTAGACAAGCCAGCTCGTGGCAACGCGGGTGAGCCAGGTGCCAACGAGCGAGATCGACTGACCGGCGAAGAAGAGGCGGTAGTTTCGGTGTCGTAACGCTCGGCCCAGCGACCGAAACGTCGATACGCCGGCCGACTTCATCTCGACACGCTCAACGCGACGGCGAGCACGCGACCTGATAGAGCCCGAACGCGGCGCCCTGCACGTCATCGCAGGCGGCCACGAGATCGCCGCTCGACGTCTCCATCGGCGCGAGCGCGAGGCCGCCCCCCGTGCGAACCTTGGCGATCGCTTCCTCCACGCTGGCGACTCGGAAGTAGAAGAGCCACTGCGCGTGGACGTGAGGCAAGCGCGCCAGGTTCGCCACGCTGCCTACGGTCTGCCGGGATTCGTCCCAAGCGAACATTCGTTGATGCCCGAGCGTTCCCAGGGCGATCTCTTCGTTGGCCGTCCAGCCGAAATGCGGCGCGTACCAAGCGAACGCCGGCACGTGGTCTTCGGCGAGCATCGAGTGCCAGGCCACGGGCGAACGACGAACGGCCGGCGTGCGTGGCCCCACGGCCACCCTCGCGCCGAACGGATCGAGCAGAGCGATGCGCGGCGAGCCGTCGGTGCCTCGCTCCACGGGCCCCAACTGCTTCGCTCCATGCGCAATGAGTCGGTTCGCCGCTGCATCGGCATCGTCCACGCCGACGTGACCGAGCCAATGAGGGCATCCCCCCATCGCCAGCGCCCTCTCCGACAAAGGAGCCATGGTCACGTCGGCTCCCCAGAGGTCCTCGCCCAAGACATTCGTGTAGAACGCTCGCGCCGCGTTCAGATCGGTGGTTCGGAGCTCATAGCGGCAGAACTTGCTTGCGACCACGGTTCGCGGCTTCTTAAGCCGCACAGACCGCGATTGCAAGCGATGCCTCCGAAAGGGCGGCTCGGTCGCGGCCGAACGGTGAGCGGGGCGTGAGTTACGACCTCTACTTGCTCGAGCGTGCCTCGCGGCGCGTCTCGTGAAGACTCACGCGGTTGCGACCGCGCTCCTTTGAGCAGTAGAGCGCGTGATCGGCTTCGCCGAGCACGCTCTCGGAGCTCCGCGCCTCCTCTCCGAGCTCTGTCGCGCCCACGCTCACCGTGACCTCGATGCTCTTCTCCTGAAAGATGGCCGGCGTCGCGGCGACGGCGGTGCGTATTCTTTCTGCCGCCACGGCCGCGCCCTCGATGCCCACCTCGGGCAGAATCGCCACGAACTCCTCGCCGCCGTAGCGTCCGAGGAAATCGCTGTCGCGCAAGCACCCGAGGGCCACCTTGGCAACGTGCCGGATGACCTCGTCGCCGGCCAGATGACCCAACGCGTCGTTCACGCGCTTGAAATGGTCGATGTCGAACATCAAGATCGACATCGACCGCCGATAGCGTGCGGCTCGCTGAATCTCGACCGCGAGCTGCTCTTCGAGCTTGCGCCGGTTGTATGCGCCGGTCAGCGCGTCGCGGACGTTTTGTTCGGCGATCACCGCGAGGGCTTCGTCGAGCTTGGTTTGGTAGAGGCATGTCTCGGTGGCGTCGAGCACGGTGATGCACACGGCGACGACCTCGCCGGCCTCGTCCAGCACCGGCAGGAAGGTGCAATCTTGTCGCATCCACTCGATGCCGCCGGTGATGGGGCGATGGTGACGAAACTTGAATAGATAGGGTCGCTGACGCCACGACGTGAAGCTGAAGTTCTTGAGGACGGCAACACCGTTGATCTTCCGCTCCAGCCAGCGCCGAGGCAACTCGGGAAAGGTCTCGAACAGCGTGCGCCCCACGACGTCGGCGGCGCCGCGAGAGCTATGGACCTCCATGAAGCGGTTCCATGCGACGACGCGCATTTGAAGGTCGACCGCGATGATCCCCACCTCGATCCGGTTCGCAACGAAGTGCAGAAGATCGTTCGCGGAGAGCTCCGAGCTCATGACAACCGCTACAGCGCCTCCAAGAAGCGCGAGAGAGAGGCACGCAAGGTGCCAAACGACTCGGGCGAAAAGAAC
>DATEMX010000022.1:0-8671 GCA_035275365.1 Polyangiaceae bacterium
AGCTCCGAATCGTCGGCGCCTACCGAGCGCTCGAGCACGTCGTGGCCATGACGGGCGACGGCGTCAACGACGCGCCCGCTTTGAAGCAAGCGCACATCGGCGTGGCCATGGGGCGCTCGGGCACCGACGTTGCCCGTCAAGCGGCCGACCTCATTCTCGCCGACGACAACTTCGCCACCATCGTCGAGGCGATTCGCGAAGGGCGCGCCATCTACCGCAACATCCAGAAGTTCATCTTCTTCCTTTTGTCATCCAACGCAGGCCTCGCGGTCGCGGTCTTCGCCGTCTCGTTCATCCCCGGCGCGCTGTCGCCGACGCCCTTGCAAATCTTGTGGATCAACCTCGTTACCAACGGCTTGCCCGCGCTCGCGCTGGGCATCGATCCCGCCGATCCGGGTCAGATGCGCGAGAGGCCGCGGTCGTCGTATGCGGGGCTGCTCGGCGGGCGCGACTACTTCGCCGTCGGCTTCGTTGGCGTGATCATGGGGTCGGCGGCGGCAGGGCTCTATCTCCTTCCGCCCGCGGGAACAGAGGGGAACATCCCCTTCATTCGCGCGATGGCGTTCTCGCTCCTCGCGCTGTCGCCGCTCTTTCACGCGTTCGGCTGCCGTTCTCCGGTCGCTTCGATTTTCTCGCAACGCCCCGTCGTGAGCCTTCCGCTCGTGCTTGCGTGTGCGCTGTCGGCAGCCGTTCACCTCGTAGCCGTGCTCGTCCCCGGGCTCCGCCCGGTGTTCCGAACCTTTCCCATGGACGATCAGCAATGGCTTCTTGTAATGGGTTTGTCCGCCGCCATCGTTCCCGCGGTGGAGATCCTGAAGGTCTTCATGCGAATGCGTCAGCCGCTGGCCAAAGTTGCCGTTCTCGCCGTCCTCTTCATCCCGCTGGCCGCCAGGGCCGACGGAATCGCCATCCGTCCCGATTTGGTGAAGGCGGGCGAGATCAAGTTCGACGGCATTCCTCGCGAATGGCCGAGCGCGATGACGCCACTCGCCAAGACCATCGCAGGAACGGCGAGGCATGACCTCGCGATGCGCGGGGCCATCGCCTACGACGACGTCAACCTCTACGTTGGCGCCGAGTTCAAAGACGAAAGGCTCGTCCGCACGCCGGGCTGCGGCGAGTCGGAGGATCACGCGTCGCTCATCCTCGCGTTTCCGCGCGGGAGCTCCTTCGCCGTCCACGAGATCGGCTTGTTTCCCGGCGATCCCGGCAAATCGGCGGGCTGCGTGAAGACGAAGGGCGGCGGCGCCGTTGCCGGCGCCAAGATCGTGGAAGCGCCCAAGCCGCCGGGCGCGTACACGTTCGAAGCGCTGATACCGTGGTCGACATTTCCGGAGGCCGAGCGCACGCGCATCGGCATGCGCGCGGCGCTCCGCTACTACGACGGTGACGGCCGCGCGACGAAGACGATCCTCGGAACCTCCACAGACGTGCCCGCCGCCGATTTGCCCCGATTTTCCATGGATGCCGAGCAGTCGCTCGAAGACGGCTTGCTCAAGGAAAAGAGCATCACGGCGGGGCCCTCTCACGACGAGCTCGCAGATGTCGCCGGCGACGCGATGCTCGAACGTGTCGTCGTCTACGATCGCTTCTTGGCGATCTTGGGTCCACATTTTCGCGACGGCAAGGAGTACTACTTCTCCGATCTCGGGGTCGACGTCGGCGGTGGCCAATTGCCCACGTTCGAGGTTCGCGATGTCAACGGCGACGGCAAAGCAGAGGTCGTCCTTCGAAAGCGCGTCGGCTCCGCCGCGGAGTGGCGCGAGACGCTCAGCATCATGACGATAGGCCCTTCCGACGTCCCCTTCGTCCTCTTTCAGCACGAGACGGGGATCCACGGACCGGCCGGCACGTTGACCAACGAAGTGCGATTCGCGTCGGAGGGTGGTCGCCCCTCGATCGAGATCTCGCCCGGCAAAGCCACGGGCTACACGGCCACCAATTACCGCGAGGCGACCGAGATCGCGATGGATCCGCTACTTTTGCCGTGGGGCGAGATCAAGATTCAGGTCTATCAGTGGACCGGCAAGGCGTTCGCCAAGGTGCGCGAGGAGAAGCAAGCGCAGGGCGGAAGAAGCGGACGCGCGGAGGTGGCGAAGGTGAGCACGGCCGAGCGTGCGCCGCGGTCGCTCCCTCCCGTCGCGCGGCCGCCAACGGCCGACGAGCTGCAAGATCAGGTGTATGTGCTCTACAAGCGAGAACGTCGCGTCACGGGTCACGAAAAGCCCCGGTTCGACTTGGCCGTCGATCTCGCAGAAGATACGCGAAACGAGCGCGTCCTCTTGCACGGCCGCGATCTGGTCGTCTTCGGCAAAGGCTTCAAAGGCGGCGCGGGCTACGCGTTCATCACCCTCGAGCAGTTCGCCGACCCGAGAGACATCGTGGGCTTCGGCGCGCGCGACATCACCGACGACGGCAAGGCCGAGATCTTCGTGCGCGGCGTCATTCGCAGAGCGCCGCCCAAAGACAGCGGGCAGAAGGCGGGGATCATGGTCGAGCGCGAAGTGATGCTCGTCTACTCGGTCACTCCGCAGGGTATCGGCCGCGTGTTCGGTGTCGAGACGGGCCGCGCCATCGGCGGCAAGCGCGTCGAGGGCATGCTCGCGTTTCTGCCCGGCGCTCACGGCCTCGACATCGAAGTGCGGCCGGGGCGCGCGTTCGGCTTCACCGACAAGACCTACCCGTTCGGCCAAGAACAAGGAAAACAGGGCGGACTCGAGCCTCTGCTCCTACCGTGGAGCGGCGCCTCCCTCGCTCGCTACCGCTGGGACGGCGCCGCGTTCAGCAAGTAGTCGTCACCGGGGGACGCCTCGCTGCAGCGACGTCCTTGGTCTTTTTAGCGACGAACGGGAATGATTTGAACGCGGCGGCCCTCGCCTTCGCCGTCGCTCTTGGTGACGACGCCGGGGAATTTGGCGAGCGCCAAGTGCACGATGCGGCGATCGCGCGGGCTCATGGGTTCGAAGGTGATGATCTTGCCTTCTTCGAGCGCCTTCTTGCCGAGGCGCTGCGCCATGGTGGCCAGCGTGTCTTCGCGTCTTTGCCGATAGCCTTCGGCGTCGACGACGACGTGCCGCCGGTCGAGCCCGGGCTTGTTCACGACGCGATTGACGATGTGCTGGATGGCCGAGAGCACTTGGCCCTTCTTGCCGATGATGCGGCCGGAGTCGCGCCCCTCGATCTCGATGCGGATCTCGCCCGGCGGGTCACCCGGCTCCGGTTCGACCAGATCGGCCTCGACGTCCATGCCCATCTTGACCATGAGGTCTTCGACGAAATCACGGGCGCCCTCGGCGCGCACCTCGTCGTACTCCATGTCGCCGTCGGCGTCGTCGGCCAGCGCCTCGCGCGGGCCGGCATCGTCGTTCAACGCGGCTCCTTCGGCGGCTTGCGACTTGACGTCGGCAGATTCACCATCGGCGGCCTCGGGCCAGCTCGAGTCGAGCTCTTCGTTCTTTTCATCCGGTGTGGGCACTACGATCCTCCTCTCTACTTGGCAGGCAGAGTACTCGAGAGCTTGCGCTGGTCCTTCTTGCCGCCGCTCTTGCTCCCGCTATCGTCTTTCTCGCGCACTTCGATGCTCGGCGCTTTCGGCGCGAAGCGCTCGACGGCCTGCTGTTGCACGATGCCCAAGATCGAGTTCGTCAACATGTAGATGCCGAGGCCCGAGGGCAGAAAAAGCATCATGACGGTAAACACCGCCGGCATAAAGTAAAGCATCATTTTCTGCTGAGCCATGTCGACTTGCTGCGGCATGAGCTTCTGCTGCACGAAGCTCATGGCTCCGATGACGACCGGCAAAATGAAGAACGGGTCGGGCGCCGAGAGGTCTTGAAACCACAGAAAGGGCGTGTGGTAGAGCTCGATCGCGGTCTGCAAAACCGAGTAGAGCGCCCACCAAACGGGCATCTGCACGACGACGGGCAGGCAGCCGCTCAACGGATTGACTCCGTTCTTTCTGTACACTTCCATCATGGCGACCTGCTTCTGTTGCGGGTCGTCCTTGAATTTGGCGTTGATCTCGTCGACCTCGGGCTTGAGGCGTCGCATCGAGACCATACTTTTGATCTGCTTCCAAGTGAGCGGGAAAAGGAGCAGGCGGACGCAGATGGTGAGAACGATGATCGAGATGCCCCAGTTGCCGATGACGTCGTGTGCCTTGATGAGGAACATCACGAGCACCTTGCTGACCACCGCGAACATGCCGAGGTTGATGAGCTCGGAGAGATGGTGCTGGCCACCCAGTGCGTTGTGGAGCGCGTCGCGATCTTTCGGACCGTAGTAAGCGGCAACCTCATAGGTAGCGCTCTCGTGCGGGGCGAGCTCTTTCGCCGGATAGATGAGGCGCGAGCGATACATCGACCCGTACCCTTCGTCTTTTGTCTTGTCGGCGTAGTTGTGCGCGTCCCACCGCTCTTCGACCTGGAGCCCGCACGCGGGCGGGGCAGGGCTCGCGATAGGCACGACGGCCTGCGCGAAATAGGCGTTGCCCGTCGCCGCGAAGTCGATCTTGCCGCGCTCCATGAACCAGCCGCGCTCGAACTCCGGCTTCTCGAAGTCTTTCGCCGCGAAGGAGTCGCCCGATTTCCGATCGAGCTTGCCGCCGTCGTGCCCGCAGGCGATCTCGGTCGCAAAGGGCGATTGGCGGCCGAAGTGCGAGTCGGTCTCTTTGTGGGTTCGCCACGCGGTGTTCTCGACGCCGAGCCGATGAACGCGCGCGGTGTCGCTCACGTTTTCGATCGTCGCCTTGACCGTGAGCTCGTACGGTCCCAGGCCGGCGCTGATGGTCTTGGAGAGCTTGACCTTGTCGTCGGCGTAAGAAAATGTGCAGCTTTTGTCGCTCTTTTCGGCAATCTGCCAATCGACGACGTCGTGCGCGACTTGCGCCTTTTCACCAGTGGTCCCGAGCGCGCGCCAGTCGAAGCCGAGCGCGAAGCGATCCCAAGCGGATCCGGCGACGGTCGTGATCTCGATGGGCTTGCCGCCCTCGGTGTACCGGTGATCCCCCGTCGTATAAAGATCGACGAGGCTCGCTCCCCGCGACGACAGCACCGCCGTGAAGTGGTTGCCATTGATCTCGCATTTCGGCTGTTCGGACGTTTTCCCCGGGGCAACGGCGTACTCGGCCGTCTCGGTGATGCCAGGGCCGATCGGCTGCTGGGCGTCTTTGCCGCCGTTCATGATCTTGGGGATGTAAATCCAAGCGAGCAGCCCAGCGACCGCGATGAAGATCCAGCGAGTGACCGATTCCATGGGTGATTGTTCTCAGCGGCGACCTGCGCTTCCGGGGGGCTCTCTGCTCCCGCACCGAGTGCGCGCGCCGATCAGGCTGTCGTTGGGTGTTCTCGCCGGGGGGCTCGGGGTAGGGGGGGCGGATCGTATCCGCCCGGATGGAATGGGTGGCACTTACACAGGCGAACGGCCGAAAGCAAGGATCCGCGCAGCGCGCCGTGGGTTTCGACGCAACTTTGGGCATAACTCGAGCACGACGGCTCGAAGCGGCAGACCGGACCCAAGAGCGGCGAAATCACCTTCCTGTAGAGGCGAATCAGGGGGATGAGGACGTAGCGGGCGATCAACGGTTTTTGCCTTGTCTAGCTCGTCGCGACGACCCAGTGTGCGTCGCGGGCGGCGACTTGGCCAGCGCTCTTCGCAGGGATTCCGCCCGCGCGGCGAGCAGGCCGCCGACCTTGCGCCATTCGCCCTCGAGCTCGGAGAACGAGCGTCCGCTCGCTCGCGGTGCTTTCGGAATGACGACCAAATCAACTCCGTTGGGAAAGAGGTCCGGCGAACGGCGGAAGAGCTCGCGCATCAACCTTTTCGCCCGGTTGCGGGCTACGGCGCCACCGAACTTGCGCGTGACGGTCACGCCGAGCCGCGCGGGTTCGGCGTCGGCGCGGGCGGCGATGAGAACGATACAACTCGGCAGCACGATGCGCGAACCCCCGTTTTGCACGGGCAAGAACTCGCGCCTCTTGCGCAGGCGTCGTGCCTTCGGAAACCCGTAGCTCGGACGCCGCGACTCCGTCATCTGCACCGCGTTCGGCGGGCAACCGCCGAACGCTACTTCTGGTAGGTTGCCACGGTGAGGCGCCAGCGGCCTTTGCGGCGGCGATTGCTGAGGACCTTGGCACCCCCGGCCGTCTTCATGCGAGCTCGAAAGCCGTGCTTCCGACGGCGACGCGTGTTGTGGGGCTGGTAAGTGCGCTTCATAGGGCAGGTCCTCGAATCAACTTCAGCGGGGCGCGGAAGAAACCATACTTATTCCCGTTCGTCAAGCGGCGCTCTACTTATATAGAGTCGCCCGCATCGTGATGGCGCTCTGTCATAGTCATAGTGGCACGGCGGTTCTTGGCGACCGGATCTGCCCCCGCCGAAGTTTGCAGTGACAGTGCGAGAAAAACTCGACAGTTCGTGTTCGCCTCACTTACCCTCACCCCAACATTGAGAGTCCCGCTTGGCAGTGGGGGCTCTGCCACCCGCGTCAGTACGTTTCTGGGGCTCCGTGCCCCTCTGCTCCGCGCGCCAAAGTTCGTGTGATTCGGGGGCGGAGAAGTCGAAGGTTTCTGTGGAGGCTACACAAATGCATCGAAGTGAGTGGGCGCGGGTGAGCCGACGGTTCGTCGGTTCGTCGCTGGCAGTGCTGGCTTTGGCCGTAGCTCTCTTTTCTTCGAGAGCCGCTCACGCCCAACAGAAAACGCTCTACCTCGATCGCCTCACCATCGGAGGCGCGCCCGACGACGGCATCGCGATCTGGCGGCCGTACCAATCGCCGAAGACCCGTTTCTTCGCGCAGATGGCCCTCGGCTTCACGGCGAGTCCGCTCCGCATTCGCACCGTCGCCCCTGCGCCGCCGCGCAGCTACTCGAAGAGCCCGGTGTCGTCGCAACTCATCGACTACGTGAGCGCCGGCGTCGAGATCGGCGGGCGCGCAGCCATTCTGGCGACGTTCCCGTTTGCCCTCTACCAAAGCGGTTCCGACCCGACGGTCGCCGGCGTACGCGGCGTCGGCAACCTCGAACCGTTTGCGGCGATGGACATGCGTCTCGATTTTCGCGGCCTCGTCTTTCGCACCGACGACAGGCGTTGGCTCTTCGGTGCCGGCATTTCGTTCTTCATCCCCACCGGATCGCAGTTCAACTACGGCGGCGACGGCGCGACCCACACCGCGCTCAACTTCAGCGCGGAGACCTATGTGCGTGACGTCATCGTCGCCGTCAACACGGGGCTTCACTTTCGCCCCACCGGCGTCGTGGGCGAGCTCGCCGTCGGTGACGAATGGCTGCTCGGCATAGGCGCGTATTTGCCGCTCCGCGATGGCCGCGTTCGCGTGGGTGGTTCGCTCAATCTATCGACGGGAATCGAGAAGCTCGCTGGCCAGTCCCGCGCCGCCAGCAGCACTTTTTTTTCCGCTCGCAACACCCCGCTCGAGTGGTTGGCCGAGGGCCGCATGGCGCTCGATCAGAAGCGACAGCTCTGGTTCGGCGGCGGTCTCGGTACGAGGCTCGACACCGGCTATGGCGCGCCCGACCTCCGCGTGTTGGCGGTCATCGGCTATCACCTGCCGATCGAAGACTCTGAGGCGACCGCTCCCGAGCGGCGCATGAAGCAAATTCGCGAGCGACTCGCGCGTGAGGGCACCGACGCCGACCAGGACGGCATCCCCGACGACATCGATCTCTGCCCCACCGACGCGGAAGACAAGCAAGATCCCGATCCGACCGACGGCTGCCCGAAGCCTACGGATCGCGACAACGACGGCATTCCTGACGCCGCCGACAAGTGCCCCGACGTCGCCGAAGACAGAGACGGGATCCAAGACATGGATGGCTGCCCCGACGTCGACTACGACAACGACGGCGTGCCTGACGTCTCTGACGCTTGCCCGCGAGAACCGGGTTCGCCGGCACCCGATCCCAAGGTCAACGGCTGCCCGCAGTTCATCAAGCGCATCAAGGGCTCGACCGAGATCCAGATCCTGAAGCAGATCCAGTTCGACACGGGCAAAGCGACGATCAAGCAATCGTCGTATGCCATCGTCGACGAAATCGTGAAGCTTCTCAAGGCCAACCCCGACATCAAGCGTCTCAGCATCGAAGGGCACACCGACAACCGCGGCGCCGTCGAGATGAACAACCGGCTCAGTCAGGAACGAGCCGACAGCGTCATGAAGTACCTGAGCACGCACGGCATCGATTCGGGCCGGCTCGAAGCTCACGGGTACGGCCCGTCGCGGCCCATCGAGAGCAACGACACCGAGGCGGGGCGGCAAAAGAATCGCCGTTGCGAGTTCCACATCAACCAGCAAACGTCGAGTTCGGGGAACAACGCGCCCATCGATCCCGGCGACGCTCCGCGCCCGACCGACTAGAATACCGATCGGGTTTCGCAAGGTTGCAGAAGCGGGGGCGGGTGGGCGAGGTAGTGCGGGCGCGGGCGCGGGTGCGAGAGGCAGTGGGGTGCGCGGGGGCGGGAGCACGAGAGGGGTTTGCTCGGGCTTTTTGATCGTACCTCCGTGCTCGGAGCAGTCCAGGCCGGGGCCGTGCTCGCCGTGCTCGGCCCGCACACGGGAGCCATCGCTAGTGACGCGAAAGACCTAATGCGGGCCTGCGCGCGGCTGCGCGCGGTGCTCGCTTCGCTCGCAGCCTGGACTGCTCCTGCGCGCGGAGGG
>DATEMX010000023.1:0-5486 GCA_035275365.1 Polyangiaceae bacterium
CCGGGGGGCTTCGACCGCACGCCGTCGTTCGCTCCGCCGCCGCGCAGCTTCTCTCCGCCGCCGCGCGACTTCTCTCCTTCGCCGCGCAGCTTCTCTCCTCCGCCCACCATGCACCTCGCGCCTTCGCTGCAGCCCGGCGGCGGGGGCGGGCGTTTTCGGCCAAGCCGCTGAGCGTCCTGGCCCCGGCGAGCCTCGCCGCGATCGCTACGTCGGGTTGCGGCGTTTCGAGGGGCGCTGCGCGGCTTGCTGCCGGCGGCGGCGCTCTTCCGGAATGGCGTTTTTGCCCGTGGGGTGTGCTTGCACGAAGGGAAAGCGACCCGTCGCTCGGATCTGCGCTTCGCCTTCTTTGACGCGTTCGCGCGCGAGCTCCATGAAACGCGACTGCGCGCGCATGGGCACCTCGCCCGGCGCCGGCGTGACGCGCGCGTAGCTTCCGTCGGAGCCGAGCATCCAGCTCTTGACGTTGTCGGCGGCCGAGACAGCCAAGATCTCGTTCATCAAGCGCGCCTTGATGTCCGGATCGAGGATGGGGATCATGACCTCTACGCGCCGATGGAAATTGCGCGGCATCCAGTCGGCGCTGGAGATGAAGACCTCGTCTTGGCCGCCATTTTTGAAGCACGCGATGCGCGAGTGCTCGAGAAACCGGTCGACGAGTGCGCGCACCTTGATGCGTTCGCTCACGCCGGGGACGTCGGGGCGCAGACCGCAGATGCCACGCACTAGAAGCGTGATGGGGACGCCAGCCTGCGCGGCGAGGTAGAGCGCTTCGATCACGTCGCGATCGACGACGGCGTTGAACTTTCCCACGATGCCCGAAGGGCGGCCTGCGCGCGCGTGGTCGGCCTCGCGGCGAATGAAGCCGAGCACGGCCTCGTGGAGCCCGAGCGGCGCCACGATGAGCGAGTTCCATTTCGCCGGCGCGCTGTAGCCCGTCAGCAAATTGAAGAGCGCCGTCGCGTCCTCGCCGATTTGCTCGCGCGCCGTGAAAAGCGAAAGGTCGGTGTAAAGGCGCGCCGTGGCCGGGTGGTAGTTGCCCGTCGAAAGGTGGACGTACCGGCGGAGCTTGTCTTTCTCGCGGCGCACCACGAGGGCGGCCTTGGCGTGCGTCTTCAGGCCGAGGAGGCCGTAGACGACGTGCACGCCCGCCTGCTCGAGGGTGCGTGCCCACTGAATGTTGCTCTCTTCGTCGAAGCGCGCCTTCAACTCGACGATGGCCGTCACCTGCTTGCCGTTCTCGGCCGCTCGGCCGAGCGCCTTCACGATGGGCGAATCGCCGCTCGTTCGGTAGAGCGTCTGCTTGATGGCGAGCACCTGCGGATCGTCGGCCGCTCGCGAGATGAACTCCATGACCGAGTCGAAAGACTCGTAAGGATGGTGCAGCAGCAGATCTTTTTCGCGGATCATCGCGAAAATGTCGTCGGAGTCGCGCAGGAGAGGCACCATCTGCGGAGAGAACGGCTCGTCGCGAAGTTCTCGCCGATCGTGCCGATCGTCGCGCGGCACGACGCGTGAGAGGTCGGCGAAGTTGAGCGGACCGTCGACGTGATAGACGTCCTCCACCGGGTCGAGCTTGAGCGCCTTGCACAGGCGGGCCAAAGACCCCGGCAACACCTCGCCGCTGATCTCGAGGCGAACGGCGTTGCCTCTGTCGCGCTTTCGAAGCTCTTGCTGAATCGTCTGCAAGAGATCCTCGCCCTCTTCTTCGTCGATTTCGAGGTCCCAGTTGCGCGTCACGCGGAACGCGTACGTTCCGCGAAGGCGGAGCACCGGGAAGATCTCCTTGACGTGCCGGGCGATGAGATCTTCGAGCAAGACGAACGCGTTGCGAGCGCCCGCGAACTTCACGGGGATGATGCGCGAGAGCATGGCGGGCACTTGCACGACCCCGAACCCAGGCTCGGCCTCTGCGTTCTCGCGCGAGAACATGATGCCGAGGTTCAAGCTCTTGTTGCGCAGGTGCGGAAAGGGGTGCCCGGGATCGATAGCGATGGGCGTGAGGACGGGAAAGATGTCGTTCTTGAAGCTCGCGTCGAGGTTGGCGAGCTCATCGGGCGCGAGATCGCCCGGCTTGACGAGCATCACGCCCTCGCGGGCGAGCGCCGGGACGAGGTTGTCGCGCCAGCAGCGGTATTGCGTGTCGAGCAGCTTGTGGGCGCGCGCGCTGATGGCCGCCAAGGTTTCGTGTGGCACCATCCCGTCAGGCGGGACCTCTTCGACTTCGCCCGAGAGTTGCTGTTTCAGACCGGCGACCCGGACCATGAAAAATTCGTCGAGGTTCGCGGCCACGATGGAGAGAAACTTGATGCGCTCGTAAAGAGGAACGCCGGGGTCGTCCGCTTCGGCGAGAACGCGCGCGTTGAACTCGAGCCACGAGAGTTCGCGGTTCACGTAGAGCGACGGCGCGTCGATGGGCGGGACGGGCGAAAGACCGCCTGAAGCCGCGTTCGGGGTCGATGCCGCGGAGGTCGGGGCTTGTGGCGAAGAAGGCGGGGGCGCGAGCGACGCGGGGGCGAGCGGCAGGGGCGGCGGCTGCGACGCGAAGGAGACGCCGGGGATCGACGATGCAGCTGCCAGAGCAGACGCCGACGGCGTGGCAGGAACCGACGGCGACGTCGAGCTCGCCGGCTCGGCGGGGTGGGTGGTCGCGGATCGCGCTGCTTTTTCCACCTCGTGCAACGTAGCGTTCTCGGCCTCGTCAGCCATGCCGTGCGTCATAGCGCAGCGATCGTCGGGAGGATGGCCCTTTCCGGTTTGTTGTCGTAAAGTATGCAAAGTATTAGCAATTTAGCTTGCATTTTTGTCACAAGCCAAGGCGAGCCGACCGAGCCTACCCGCCCTCCTTCTTTTGCGACCCCGGTTCTTCTTTTGCGACCCCGGTTCTTCGGCCGAAAACGCCACCGCCCGCCCTCCACTTACGGGCCCGTAGCCGAGTGGTCTCAACCTGTTATCCTGAGCGCTGACAGGGCAGCCTCCTAGGAAAGGACGACCAGATGGCGGAGACGCGCGCGACGAACATGGTGCAGAAGATTGCTTCGCTCCAAGATTTTGCGCTGTACCGCGACCTCGCGTGGGACGGGTCGTTCGAGGATTATCTCCAAATCGTGCGCCAGCGCCCGCAGGTGACTCGTAACGCCTTCCAGCGCGTCTACGACATGATCATCAGCTACGGGACCGAAGAGTATATCGACAACAAGAAGAAGCTCGTCCGTTACAACTTCTTCAAGGACGAGATCGACGGCGGGCAAGACGCCATCTACGGCCTCGATATCCCGCTCATGCGCCTCGTTCACGTCCTCAAGGCCGCCTCCGAAGGGTACGGCCCAGAGAAGCGCGTGATTCTCTTGCACGGGCCTGTGGGATCTTCGAAGTCGACCATCGCGCGGCTCCTCAAGAAGGGCCTCGAGCACTACTCGAAGACACCCGACGGCGCGCTCTACACTTTCGAGTGGAGGAACCTCAAAGACGTGGGGCTCGGCCAGACCGATCACGAGATGTGCCCCATGCACGAGGAGCCGCTGCGCCTCATCCCGCCGCAATGGCGCGACAAGGTCATAGGTGAGCTCGGGCTCTCCAGCGAGCAATTCAAGGTGAAGGTCGACGGCGATCTCGACCCGGCTTGCCGCTTCATCTTCAAGGGCCTCATGGACCACTACAAGGGCGACTGGTCCAAGCTCATCGAGCACGTGCACGTGAAGCGGCTCGCGCTCTCCGAGAAAGATCGCGTGGGAATCGGCACCTTCCAGCCGAAGGACGAGAAAAACCAGGACTCCACCGAGCTCACGGGCGACATCAACTACCGCAAGATCGCCGAATACGGCTCCGACTCCGATCCACGCGCCTTCAACTTCGACGGCGAGTTCAACATCGCCAACCGCGGCATCGTGGAGTTCGTCGAAGTACTGAAGCTCGACGTGGCCTTCCTCTACGATCTCTTGGGGGCCTCGCAAGAGCACAAGATCAAGCCGAAGAAATTCGCGCAGACCGACATCGACGAGGTCATCATCGGCCATACCAACGAGGCCGAATACAAGAAGCTCCTGAACAACGAGTTCATGGAGGCCCTCCGCGATCGCACGATCAAGATCGACATCCCGTACATCACGAAGCTGCAGGAAGAGATCCGCATCTACCAGAAGGACTTCAACGGCTACAAAGTGCGCGGCAAGCACATCGCCCCGCACACGCTCGAGGTGGCCGCCATGTGGGCGACCTTGACGCGGCTCGAGGATCCGAAGAAGCACAACCTCTCCATCCTGCAGAAGATGAAGCTCTACGACGGCAAGGTGCTGCCCGGCTACACGCAGGACACCGTGAAGGAGCTCCGCAAGGAGGCCAAGCGCGAAGGCATGGAAGGCATCAGCCCGCGCTACGTGCAGGACAAGATCTCGAACGCGCTCGTCAACGACGTGGGCGAAGGCACCATCAACCCGTTCATGGTCATGAACGAGCTCGAGAAGGGGCTGCGCCACCACTCGCTCATCACCAACGACGAGCAGAAGAAGCGCTACGCCGAGGTGATCGGCATCGTGAAGCGCGAGTACGAAGAGATGGTGAAGAACGAAGTGCAGCGGGCCATCAGCGCCGACGAAGACGCCATCCACAAGCTGGCGGGCAACTACATCGACAACATCAAGGCCTTCACGCTCAAGGAGAAGGTCAAAAACCGCTACACCGGGCAAGACGACGAGCCCGACGAGCGGCTCATGCGCTCGATCGAAGAGAAGATCGAGATCCCCGACAACCGCAAGGACGACTTCCGGCGCGAGATCATGAACTACATCGGCGCTCTCGCGGTCGAGGGCAAGAAATTCGAGTGGCACACCAACGACAGGCTGCGCCGCGCCCTCGAGCTCAAGCTCTTCGAGGACCAGAAAGACTCGATCAAGCTGAAGACGCTCGTCTCCGCGGTGGTCGACAAAGAGACGCAAGAGAAGATCGACATCATCAAGAGCCGGCTCATCAAGTACTTCGGCTACAACGAAGTCTCGGCGACCGACGTGCTCAACTACGTGGCGAGCATCTTTGCCCGCGGCGACGCCAAAGACTGATAGATGCCGCTCATGAGCCTGAAGAAATCTCTGATGGAGCGGGGAATGAAGCTGCTCTCCGATCCGCGCGTGATGAAGCTGATGCAAGACGAGCGGTTCATGAAGGCGATGATGACCGCCGTGAGCATGCCCGGCAAAATCGACGGTTTCACGAGGGAGCAGGCGGAGAAGTTTGCCAAGCGAATGTCGCTCGCCACGGCCGACGAGGTGCGCGATCTCAAGCGCACCATCCGCTCGCTCGAGGACGAAGTGGCCGACTTGAAGCGCCGCCCACGCACCTGAGGTGCAAGTGTCCATGATCGGGGAGCCTTCTCGAACACTCACGCGCGCTATGGAACCGGCAGACGCTCAACCTCGAGAGCGACGAGATTCTTGCGCAGATTCTCGACCGGGGCGAGACCGCATTTCTGGCTCGCGGCGCTGGCTAGCCTCGGC
>DATEMX010000024.1:0-5628 GCA_035275365.1 Polyangiaceae bacterium
GGCTTCGTCCACAAGATGTCGACCTCGGCCATCAGCGCATCGAACCGATCGAAGTAGGCGTCGACGTTCGGCTCGTAGAGGATGCGCACGGTTCGCCCGATTTCGTTGCCGAGGCCTGCTCTTTTGACCTCGGCGTCGAAGAGATCGCGCACCTCGCGCTTGGAGCCTGCCACGAGCGTGAGCCGAAGGCGTTCCGACACGAGCATCTCGCGCAGGCTCGGGAGAAAACGCGCTGCCATCTCGGCTTGAGCACCGGCGCCTCCGACGGCAAACGCCAAATGCGGAGGTCCGTGCACTTCCGGAAGAGGGCCGAGCGCGGCGAGCTCGCCGGCGAACTGATGTCGAAAGACGCCGTTTTGATCGAGACGACCCAAGCGCGGCAGAAGATTGGCCTTGAGCGTGGAGAGCTCGGAGCCGCCGAGCAACCGATGCGGCAGCGGGAACCCCGTGAGCTCGACCTGATCCTTCGACACACCGTACGCGCGCAAACGGCGGACGACCCTGCCGCTCGGCGCGAAGTAGTGCACCTTGCTCTGGTGAGGTTCGATGGGCGCCCAAACGCGGTTCACATCAGAGTCGGTAACGACGCAATAAATGCGATCGTAGCCGTGAAAGTCGGCCAAGAGCGCGGGCGAGTAGAAGGTGGTCACCAGGGCCGAGTTCTGCTCTTGCAGATGGGCGACGAGCGAGCGTCCGAGGCCGCCGCGTGCCGATCGCTCGAGCATGCGAACGCCGAGCGTCCTCCCCGACAAGTCGCGAAATGGGTGGAGGTGGGGGATGGCCGTCGCCGCGTTGAGCAGTGCGCGAAATGGCTTTCCCACCCACGGCGTCGCGGACACGCGCGACACCGTCTCGTAGAGGCGCCGCGTGGTCGCCCACCGGCTTCGCTCTTCGGCGTCGGCGAGTGGCGGCTGATCGGCTTGGAGGACAGGCTGATCGAGCATCGCCGCAATGGCCCGAGCGGGCCGGAGATGGCCGTACCCCATGTCGATGGCCACGATGGTTGGCTTGGTTACCTCGGGCGGCGAAGACTGACGGGCGTGCATGAATCGGCGAATACCCGCTGGCGCGCCTCGCGCAAGCTGCGAAACGCGAACGACGGCGCCTGTTGCGCGAATTTGCCCGCGGTGTGACCCAACCGTCACCCGCTAGAGCCCCGATCAGCTTACGCCGCTCGGTGTTCTAGCACTACTGTCGCAGTTTCTTCTGCTTTGCGGCGCGTATGGTCCCGATAGGTGTGCTCGTGCCCTACACTGCCCGGACGATCATCGTCAGGCGGATCTGACGACGCGCGGACTGACCGAGCGCGCCGATCCGATCCACCGCGGCGAGGTCTCGGCATGACGCCTATGGCGTCATTGCCTCGTGGGAGCCCGGCCAGAATCGTTGGTTTTGTAGGGGACTCGGGTACCATCGAAGGCATGAACAGAGGGGAAACGATTCTCGTCGTCGATGACGACGCCAAGATGCAGGCGATCTTGCACCACGCCGCGGAGCTATCAGGCATGTCGACCGTGAGCGTCGTCGATGCCAAACGCGCGATCGAGGAGGCGGCGGAGCGGCGGCCCGACATGATCTTGCTCGAGATAGGCGCGGGCGGGGGAGCGGGACGCCTGGCGCTCAATGGTCTCAAGAACGACGAGCGCACGAAGGCCATCCCGGTGTTCGTCGTTTCCGCGCGCACGTCGCGAGAGGATCGCATGGATGCCTTCGAGCTCGGAGCCGACGATTACTTCGACAAATCGTTCGACGTGACGCTCCTCTTCCGCCGCATCGCTCACACGCTCGAGAAGGCCCGCTCGGGCAACTACTCGGTGAGCTCGAGCAAGATCAAGATCAACGTGGGCTGACGTTGCGAGCGGTCGTCAGGGCCTTTTGGCCCTTTGCTCGGCGGGCTTGTTCTCTTGGCACAGGTTGTAGGCGGTGTTGATGAGGCCCACGTGCGAGAACGCTTGGGGGAAGTTGCCGAGCATGCGCTTTTCGATCGGATCGTACTCTTCGGACAACAGACCCACGTCGTTGGTCAGAGCGATCATGCGCGAGAAGAGCCGCTTGGCGTCGTCGAAGCGCCCCATGAGCGCGTAGCAGTCGGCGAGCCAGAACGTGCAAGCGAGAAAAGCGCCTTCGCCCGGGGGAAGCCCGTCGACGTTCGCGCTGGTGTCGGGCGAATAGCGCATGACGAGTCCCTCCCAGGTGAGCTCGCGCTCGATCGCCGCAACGGTGCCCCGGAAGCGCTCGTCGTGAGGCGCGAGGAATCCGACCTGCGGTATGAGTAGGAGGCTCGCATCGAGTTGTTTGCTTCCGTAGTACTGCGTGAACGTTTTTCGCGATGCGTCGTAGCCCTTCTGCAGAATTTCGCGCCTGATCGCATCGCGAAGCGCGCGCCATTGGTCGAGTGGTCCGCCATGGCCGAACTGCTCGATCGATTTGATGGCGCGATCGAGGGCGACCCAAACCATCATCTTGGAGTGCGTAAAGTGGCGGTTCGGTCCACGGACCTCCCAGATGCCCGAGTCCGGCTTCTGCCAACCGGTCTCCAGAAAATGGACGATGGCGCGTTCGATCGCCCAGGTCCTCCCGTCGGTGCCGATGCCGTTGCGCCTCGACTGGTAGAGCGTGTCCAAGATTTCGCCGTAGACATCGAGCTGAAGTTGATGGACGGCGCCGTTGCCGATGCGAACGGGCTTCGAGGCCTCGTATCCGGGGAGCCAGGGGATCTCGAGCTCCCACAGGTGTCGTTCGCCGGCGGGGCCGTACATGATCTGTAGTTGCGAAGGATCGCCGGCAATCGCGCGCACGAGCCAATCTCTCCAAGCCTCCGCTTCGCGCGTGAAGCCCGCCGACATGAGCGCGTAGAGCGTGAACGTCGCGTCGCGCAGCCAGCAGAAGCGGTAGTCCCAGTTGCGCTCGCCGCCGATCAACTCGGGGAGCCCCATGGTCGGGGCGGCGACGATGCCGCCGGTGGGCGCGTAGGTGAGCGCCTTCAGCGTGACCAAGGAGCGGAGAACCTGGTCGCTCCATTCGCCCTTGTAGACGCAATGCTTCATCCATTCCCGCCACCACGCGACGGTGTCGGCAACGGCAGCGACGGCATCGATCTGCGGGGGAGGCTCTTCGTGCGACGGATACCACCCGAGCCTGAACGGAACGACCTGCCCTTCGGCGACTTCGAAGGTAGCGACGGTGGTGAGGTGCTGGCCGCGGGTCTTCACCGGCGTGCAGAGGAAGAGCGCGTCAGGGCCGCCGATGGCGCGCAGCGAGCCTTCTCGCTGCACGACCCAGGGAACGACCGATCCGTAGGCGAAGCGGATGACTAGCTCCATCTGCATGGTGACGCGGCCGCGGACTCCGGTGACGGTGCGAACGATGTCGGGCGTCTTTTCTCTGGGCGGCATGCAGTCGCGTACTTCGACCACGCCCTCGGGCGTCGTGTGTTCGGTGATGAGCACGAGGGTCCTCGGTTCGTAGCGGCGGGTCACCTTGCCTAGCTGGCTTCGTGGCGCCAAGAGCCAGCGGCCATGGGACGCGTCGCCGAGAAGGGCGGCGAAGCATGCCCCCGAGTCGAAGCGCGGCGCGCAAAACCAATCGATGGAGCCGCCTTTGCCGACGAGCGCTGCCGTCTGCGTGTCGCCGATGAGCGCGTAGTCCTCGATGCGAAGCGCCATGGAGCCCCCTTCATTACGCCCCACGATTACCCGCTTGGCAGGACGGCCATTGGTCCAGTGGCGCTCGAGTCAACCAGTTCAAATATTTGAAACAACTAAATAATTTTGGGTACTGGGCGGGTGATGACCGAACGAGGGCACGATGGCTGACAGGCCGCACCCTGGGGAAGGCGTCGACGCATGCGGGCGACGAGATCGGCGCTTTTCGCGGCGACGTGACGGATGCGATCGGATGCGCGGGGATCCGGGGAGCGTCACCCGCGCCCCCCAACGAAATGCACCCTATGGCGTGGGCGCGTTTCTCTTGGCGGGGAGCCAAATCGTCAAGCTCTAACGTGAGGCAACATGTTCGCGCCGCCTTTCCCCGAGCCAAGAGAGAACGCGACGCCATTTCTACTGGTCATCGGGCAGCCCAATGAGGAGCTAGGCAAAGATAAGGAAGCAAGCGGCGGCCAGCGCTGCCTACGCCATTCAAGCAACGACCGGCTGAGGGGCAGCTTCCGTGCCGCACGGGCAAGTGCGCGAATCTACGACGAAGGATGCGCGCGTCGGCGGTTAGACCCTGACATGCGAGTCGTGGTCGTCGGCGTTGGTCGATGACACATCGGGGCGCCTCCGCGGATCCGCGAGGTACGGTGTTTTCTAGGAGGGCGTCGAGTTGCTTCAAGGTCAGCTTGATCTGCTGTGCTCGGTCGCTTTCGGAGGCTTGAGCAGCTCGCGCATTTGTTGCACGACCTGCCGAGCGACCGCGACGCGGTGAACGATCGCGCGCGTGCACCCAGCGGCGGCGGGCACGACGGACCTCCGTTGGGCGCGCAACCTGCATGGCTCCCTCTCGCCAATCGAGAGGAGGACGAAATGTTAGGAGCGCGCACACCTCAGCCGGCGGACCGGCTGGGCGCTGCAAGAAAACTAGGCCTGACACACGGAGAGCGATCCGATGCGGAATCGGGCGCAGCCGAGCTGCGCGCGGTGTCCGACTGGTGCGAGAGGCAGGGCCATCCGTGCAGTCGTCTCAGCGCCACCGAATGCTGCTGCGGAATGGTTCGCTACGATGACTGATGCTTCGTGCGAATTTGCGGCGAGGACGCTCGGGGGCTCGCGCACCGACGGCCGTCGGTCGCTCGGACCATGATCTCCGTGCCGAGCTCGTTGCCCGCGATAGGCGGATCGTCAGGCTTGTGTTTGACGCTATCGCGAAGTGTCGCGGGTAACCGAACATTGGAGCATGGTCGACAGGGCGGGACGTTTTCGGATGAGGCTCCGTGTACAATGGCGCCATGCGAACCAACGCGAGTCTGGGGGCGGCAGCGGTCGCGGTATCGCTTTTCGCGACGATCGCGCTGAATTGGGGCTGCAGCTCGTCGCCGGATTTTTCCGACGCAGGGGACGCCGGTGCCAACGCGTCGAACCCAGAAGCCGCGGTCCGCGAAAGCGGAGTGGCGTCTTGCGAGATCCAGGAATGTTTCCGCGCGGTCCGCTGCGTCGCTTCTTGCGGAAGCCCCACCGTGTCTTTCGGCTGTTGCCCGTGCGTTGCCCCAGCGTTCGACGACGCGTGCTGCATTGCCGACGCCGCCTGCCCCCTTCGTTGAGCGCCGCGCCGCTTACCCCTTCTCGTGAGGCGCCCGAGCATCGCACGACGACGAGGAGCTCATGGGTGTGCTGAGCGGAAACCAGGCTCGATGATGATGGAGATTGGCAACCTCAGGACAGCGGAGCAACCGGCATGCCGTTCGATGTTCTGGAGACTCCGAAACCGACCGTGCTAGACCGTAGAACCATGGTGAGACGAGAGTTACTCGCTGGCCTTCTGCTGCTCGGGACCAGTTGTGGTCCTGCCGCAGCGACGCCGCCGTCCGACGCCGGGGTCTCGGGCGACGACGCGCAGATTGTCTCGTGCAAAGCGGATCCGCGTGTCGACACCTACGTGGCCCGCTTGGAGAAGAGCGGCGCGACCAACGCC
>DATEMX010000025.1:0-3796 GCA_035275365.1 Polyangiaceae bacterium
GATGAGTCCTCAAGTCATCGTGACCGGCACGACCACCCACGTGCTCGTCTTCAAATCGGGTGGCGGTCTCGTGTTCGAGTCCTCTACGATGACCCCAACATCCTCACGGGCAGGGTCGGTCTTTATGAGAACCGGTCCGCCGGCGTGGTCTTCTCCGACTGGAAGGTCACCAAAGGGACGCCCAACGGAACGAGCTCGATTACGTTCCCTTGAGGGGCGACCGAGAATCAGAATTTCAACGGACGGCATCCCCGGTGATAGCGCCGCCCGATCCTCGAGTGCGAGAGGCAGGTCGAAGCGCGCAAACAGATCCGGGGATGTGAACGTCGCGATCTCACGATAGAGCTGCAAGCGTCGCGGGTGTTGTCCGCCATGCAACCCCCTCTGAGAACCAACCGGGGCGAGGTGAAGCCATGACCGTCATCAACGCCCCTTGTTGCGGGTGCGCGCTGTCCTTCCCGCTTTTGCTCGCGTTGCCGGGGCTGCCCCGGCAACGGTGCTCCGGCTCTCGTCGACCCACGTCGCGAGTACCGCTGGAGGATCCTCTGACGCAAGCGTGACCTTAACCCATCCGTTCGCACCGGCCTCGTAGCCACAGCGCTTCGCTTCCGCGAGCGAGCGCTGGAGCTTCAGGCGCACGACATACGTCCCGTCTTTCGGTTGTACGAAGAGGAACGCCTTTCCTCCGAGCTTGAACGTGGTCGACTCCAGGGCAGTCCCTTTGCACGCAATATCCTCGGTCACTGCCTGGTCCCGAGTGGCCCATGCTCGAAGCGCCGTCATTGTCCTCATCGAGGTCTCCTCACTCCCCCTTGATGAGGCCCTCGAGCCGAACCCGATCGACCAACGCGCCGAGGTTGAGCAACAGCATTGGGACCGCCATCACAAGTCCAGACGGGAGCATCGTTACGTGGAAGGCCGTGATCCCAAGGCTCATTGGGAGCTGCAAGAGTGCGCCAGCGAAGCGAGTGCGGGGAACTACCAACATCACGCCCGCAACGACATGGCTGAACGCGACCGCCGTCATCAACCCACCATCACGCATCGCCTGGAGCAGCCGCTGGCCCTCGTTCGCGTCTCCGGTCGGCAGCGGGAAGATGTGGAAGAAATAATTCGATCCGAAGATCAAAAGCGGAAGAGCCAACATCCAAGCGCAGATGGCGCGGAGTATGCACATGGAGAATAGAGTACCTCAAGGCGTCACTCGAGGCCTCTGAATTGGTGTCAGTGCGGCTGCAATGCGAGCTGCTGCGCGTCTCGCGTTCGGGCTTGTACTACGGTCGAGGGGCGCGGTGGCTCGCAAGGTGCAGCACCCTTCATGTCTCCGCGAGCTACGTGCCAGCGCGCGGGCCCGTGCTTCTGCGTACATTCCGCTAGCTCGGCATGGCGGGCGCCAGCTCCGCCACGCCGATGTGGCTCGAAGCGGCGAAGTGGTAGAGCATCATCGGCTCCGCCCACGGCAGTCCGTGATCCTATGTGTGATGCCTGTTGAACAGAATCGACTACCCGCCGTCCAGAAAGACGACATGCAGATGCGGATTGAGCCGGGTCACTCGACGTGCGCTGCACGAAAACTGGGAGGCGGGGCTAGCTCCGCGACAGCCGATGGAAGCGCGTCGCGAGCTCGGCGGCGCTCTTGGCGACCGACGTCGCGATGTCGATCTCGGTCTTCAGCGCGTGCTCGGCCTCGGCGCGAGAGCTCTTCTCGACGACGGCGAGCGCGCTACGCGCGGTGATTTGTTGAAGCTCGCGCATGCAGAGCACCTCGATGAAGAGCTGGGCCGAGCACCGCTTCTTCATGACTTGCTCCGCTTCTGCGAGCTTGTCGAACGTGCGGGCGACGGCGCTCGGCCTATCGCTCGTGAGGTGATCGAGCCCGCGCCGGGCCACCTTCACGACGAGCTCGGCCGAGGCGCGCGCTTTTTGCGCGAGCCGCCCCTGCGCTTTCGCCCACGAAAGGACGGCGCTGTGCTGGAGCTTCCGTTGGCCTGCGAGGGCGTCGTCGTGGATGCGCTGGCTGGTGATGCCGCGAGAAGGCATGCCTTCGAGGACCTCGCGGAGGGCGATGTCCTCGAAGTTGGCGACGTGCGCGCCTCCCTCGGTGGCGTTGACGAACCGAAGGTCGGGCCGCTGACGCCGCATGAGGTCGGCCGCGGCTTCGAGCCACGTTCGCACGGCGGTGAATCCTGCGGAGGTCGGCTCTACGCCCGAGCCTCCCCATGCGGTCGTCGTGAGGAGCGGTTCGGATCTCGGTAGCGCTCCGACGCGCGTCCCATGCGATTTTTGCGCTTCGGCGGACCACTGATGTCGAACGGTGCCGTCCGGCGTTATCTGCATCGTGGAGCCGTCGTAGGAGGTTCCGCGCGCGTAGATCTGGTTGCCGGTGAAAGCGAGATCTTGTCCGACGAGGACGATCGGCGAGCACCCGAGCCTTTCGGCGAGCGAGACGGCTGCCGTGGTCACGCTGGCGGCGACGGCGAGTCCGGAATCTCCGAAGAGCGCGACCAGAGGCTCGAACGACGGCAGGCTCTCGAACGTCGCCAGGATGGGGCCTTTACCCGCCTCGAAGTGTCTCGGGTTGCCGGAAATGCTGAATGCCCGCACGACTTCGTCGATGAAGGGCAGCTTCTCGAGATCGGCCGACAGATCGATCGACTCGATGCAGGCGAGCACTTGGGGCCTGACCCCGTGACGCGCCAGCGCGCGGCCGCTCGTGTTGGTAGCGATGACGATGCCTTTGTCGGCTGCGGCCCGCAGGTGTTCGGCGTTGCGATCGAGCGACGGTCCTGCGCCGACGATGAACGCGGGCACCCCCGTGTATTTTCCGTTTAGCGCGTTGAACGTGCACACGTCGTCCAAGCTCTCGAGATTCTCGAAGATGTCGTCGAGCCAGATACGTGATCGCAGGTAAAGGGTGTTCTCGTTGATCTGGACGTTTCGTACGAGGTCTTGGACGACCAGCACGAGGTCGCGTTCAGCGGCAGGATAGGCGGCGGCGTAGCCGGGGGTTCGGACGATGAGCGCCTCGACGCGCTCTTGGGCTCGGCTCTCCCAATAGAGCTTGAAATCGAGCAAATCGGTGACAATCGGAATGCCTCCGAGATCGCAGGGGCCCGACGAGAGGAGGGTCTTCAGATTGCCGGGGTCGGGTTCGTAGCAAAGGATTCGCGCGTTGGTGCGTGCGCGAAGCTCGGAGAGTCCGTGCCCGAGCCCCGCGCCGAGGACGACGATGAGGCCGTCGCCCATCTTCGCGGCGTTGGCCAAGAGCTCGTCGTGTTGGGCGTCGTCGCTCGGGGCCCCCAAGAGATGCCCGTTCGTCTCGAGCGCCCGCACGCCGCCGGGCAGTGTGACAATCTTGGCGCTCGGCGTCGCACTGAGAACCAGCGCTGCTGTTTTCTCGAGGAGTTCGAGCGCGATGACGTTCGCGGCGAGGCAGCTGGCGGCGTAGTCGAACGACGATTCCTGGTGAAGCGCTGCTGTCATCGCGGCGGGCCTTCGGGCTTGGGCGAATCGGGCACGAGCTCCGCCTTCGCCAAGGTCCCGAGGCCATCGCCGTCGAGGGTGCTTTGCGCAGCCAGCTGGTTGGCCGCCTCGATGGCGTCGAGGAGCTCGCCTCGCAGCACCTTTTGCGAGCTGCTCTTCACCGACAGGCGGACGGTCCGCCGATGGATCTCGGTCACCGTGATCTCGATGTCCTTCCCGATGAGAATCCGTTCGCCAACGCGCCGCGAGATCATGAGCATCGGTCCCCACACAGCACGCCCCGTGCCACCACTCTGGGACGATCTGGAAGCAG
>DATEMX010000026.1:0-6278 GCA_035275365.1 Polyangiaceae bacterium
AAGAGAGAGGCGAAGCGCGACGTTACCGACTGCCGCGCTCGCTCGACATCCGCATTCAGGCCCCCTTCGCTCGCGTACCCGAGCGACCGCGCTAGCCGTTCTCGAGCGGCGGGGTCGGCGGGCAGCGAGTGCGTTTGCAGCCCGGTCGCCCACTGAATGCGATGTTCGAGCCGGCGAAAAAGCACGTACGCGTCGGCCACCTCGCGACCCTCGCGATCGGTGACGAGGCCACGGCCGCGTAGGCGGCGCAGGGCGTCCCACGTTCCCGTGGCGCGCACGCGCGGCTCTTTGCCGCCCCAAACGAGCTGCAGCGACTGCACGAAGAACTCGGCTTCGCGAATGCCTCCGCGGCCGAGCTTGAGATCGCGCGCAGGATCGTCGGAGAGCTCGGCCCGCGATCGCTCGACCAAGCGGTGCATCTCCGAGGCCACCGTGGGATCGACGGGGCGAGCGTAGATGAAGGGCGAAAGTTCTTCGAGGATGGCGCGACCGAGCTCGAGATCGCCCGCGACGGCGCGGGCGCGCAAGAGCGCCGCTCGCTCCCAGAGCCGCCCGAACGTCTCGTAATAGCCCTCGGCGGCGGGAAGGGAGTTGGCGATGGGCCCCCCCGACCCCTCTGGCCTCAGCCTGAGGTCGACGCGCCACACCATGCCATCGGAGGTCTGCGCGTCGACGTTGGCGGTGAGACGCCTTCCCACGTGCGACCAATACGCGTGCAGCGAGATTGGCTCTTCGCCGTTCTTGGGGACGGTAGCCCCCTCGTCGGTATCGTAGAAGTAGATGAGATCGATGTCGGAGCCGGCGTTCAGCTCTCGACCGCCGAGCTTGCCCATGCCCACGACCACGAAGGCCGACGCCTCGCCCGTGGCCGTCATCGGACGGCCCCAACGGCCGCTCGCGTAGTGTTCTGCCTCCGTGAGGGCGATCTCGATCGACACCTCAGCGAGATCGGAGATTTCTCCGGCGGTGACGTCGACGTCTGCGCCGTCGAGCGATCGCGGCAAGAGCTCACGCGTGGCGATGCGCAATTTCTCGAACTGCGCCGAGCGCCTCAGCTCGGAGCGGACGCGATCGCCGTCGGTGAAGTCGCCGACCTTGGTGAGGAGCGACGCGAGCATGCCACCTCGGGTCCGCGGCGCGCGCCACCCATCGCGCACGAGCTCGAAGAATGCCTCCGGCCGGGCGTCGGCGAGCGGGCCGAACGCGGGGAAGGCGGACACCACCGCGGTCGCCAGGGCGGCGGCCTCGCCGTGCTCTTTCCCCCACGCCTCGTACTGGCGCTGGAGTCCGGGCGCCCGACCGGGATCGATCGATCGGGCCAGCGCGAGCAGCTCGTCTTTCCGCATGGCACGCTCAAGTGTAGTCCGCCCGCCGACTGACCGGGCAGCAGAACTGGCCATCGGCGAAGCCGATGAGGCGAGGCTAGGAGGGACCATGATTGGGCGACCCACCATTTCGGCGCGATGCTAGAGTGACACCGTCATGCGGTTTCTATGTATCTCCGACATCCACGGCCACGCCGACGCCTTGGCGGCGGTTTTGGCGACGGCGGAGCGCCGTGGCTTCTCGAAGCTGCTCGTGGCGGGTGATCTGTGCTTCCCCGGTCCTTCGCCTCTGGAAACGTGGCGCAAGCTCACCGCTGCCAACGCGCTCTGCGTGCAGGGCGTAGGCGACCGCGCCCTCGCGACGGTCGACCTCGACAACCTCCGAGCCACGAGCGAACACGAACGCGCCCGGCTCGACCGGCTCCGCAGCACGCGAACCGAGCTAGGCGATCTCATCCTCGCGCGCCTCGCGAAGTTGCCCAAGACGAGCCGGATCACCATCGAAACGGGTGGCGAGATTCTCCTCGTTCACGGGTCGCCGCTCGATCCTTCCGAACCTTTCTCGCACGAGCTGAGTGACGAAGAGATGAACGCCCTCATCGGCGACGATCCCGCCGACCTCATCATCTGCGGGGCCAGCCACGTTCCCTTCGATCGCCAGGTCGGAGAAACGCGCATCGTCAACGTCGGCTCGGTCGGCGAAGCTCCGGGGGGCCAGCATGCCCACGCCACGTTCGTGGAGACGAGCGCCACCGGCGTCGTCGTCGAGCAATTCGTCGTCCCGCTCGGCCGCGCTGCCTAACACCCGCTGCCGCAGATTCCGAGGGAGGAGCGGCCGGCCCCCTGGAGATGAATTCGGTCGCCACCAACCACCGAACCTCGCGCGCGAGCACCCCCGACGCCCTTCCGCGACCGGGGACCAAGGTCTCGACAACACCCCACACGTGGGCCAAACGTATCGGGCGGAACACTCTTCTGCCTGCTGGCGGATCCCGCCATCCGCGAGCGCACCCGCGCCACTACCCGTCGATCTGCCAAACCTCTGGAAAAGACTCGGAATCAAGTGGACCTCCTCGCCGAACCTAGAACACCGAATGGTTTGAAAACGTCGACGGATTCAGCGGTTGCACGTCAGTCGGCAACGTCGTTTGGGCTGGCCCCAAAAACTGGGAGTGGGGACTTGCTCCGGCGGGGGTGGGCGAAGCCCCCGGTGAAAAGAACCTGAAAAACACCGAACGGTCTTGACCGTTCGGTGTTCTAGGTCGAAGCAAAGCAGCCCGTGCGGGCAAGATCGGTCCCGAAACAAATCGTGTTCGACGACAAAGCGCCGTTCACTGCATTTCGACGCTCGATCACGACCGAATAAAGAGCTAAAGAAGCTCGCCGCATCCGCCGAAAATACATGCCACCGGAGCCGCGTCTGCTGGCGTCTGCGGATGATGGGCGCTAATCACCTTAGGTTGAAATCATGGACGAGTTTGGCATCAACTCCGGCTACGTAGCGGAGCAGCTCGATCGCTATCTCAACAATCCCGAATCGGTCGACGAGAGCTGGCGAAGGTATTTCCAAGGCCGGCTCGGACACAAGCCGGCGCCCTACACAAACGGCAACGGCAACGGCAACGGAACCACCAACGGCCGCACGACCGCTGCGTTGGCCGCTCCTACGCCCGAACGGCCCGCCCCCACGGCCATGTCGATGGCCGAAGTGCAAGGGAGAGTGTCGCAACTCATCAACGCCTACCGCGTGCGCGGTCACCTCTTCGCTCGAGTCGACCCGCTTCGACTCGAGCCGGCAGCAACCCCGCAGCTCGAGCTCGGCAATTTCGACCTGGTCGAAAGCGATCTGGATCGCAGCTTTTCGACCATCGACATGCCCGGGCCGAAGACGGCCCTGCTCCGCGACATCATCACGCGACTCGAGAGCACCTACTGCCGGTCGATCGGCGTCGAGTTCACCCACGTCGAAGAACCGGAAGAGCGCTTCTGGCTGCAAGAGCGCATGGAGTCTTCGCAGAACCGCCTCAAGCTCGGCCGCGAGGAGCAAATTCGCATCCTCACGAAGCTGACCGACGCCGAGATTTTCGAGCAATTCATCCACAAGAACTACGTGGGAGCCAAGCGCTTCTCGCTCGAAGGCGCCGAGAGCATGATCCCGCTGCTCGACCTCCTCGTCGAAACGGCGGGCGGTCAGGGCGTCGAAGAGATCGTCCTCGCCATGGCTCACCGCGGGCGCCTCAACGTGCTCGCGAACATCATGAACAAGAACATCCGCGAGATCTTCGCGGCGTTCGAAGACGGCGACCCCGAGAAGTACCTCGGCAGCGGCGACGTCAAATACCACCTCGGCTACTCCACCGATCACCGCACGGCGCAGGGTCACAAGGTTCACCTCACGCTGGCGTTCAACCCGAGCCACCTCGAGTGGGTGAACCCCGTGGTCGAGGGGCGTGTTCGCGCCAAGCAGGATCGCCGCGGCGATCGCGATCGCCGGCGCGTGATGCCGCTCATCGTCCACGGCGACGCCGCGTTCATGGGCCAGGGCGTCGTCGCCGAGACGCTCAATCTCGCGGGCCTTGCGGGCTACTCTACCGGTGGCACCATCCACGTCGTCGTCAACAACCAGATTGGCTTCACGACGGTGCCGGGTGACGCGCGCTCGACGCGCTACGCGACCGACATCACGCGCATGCTCAAGGTGCCCGTCTTCCACGTCAATGGCGAAGACCCGGAGGCCGTGGGGCAAGTAGCCAAGTTGGCCATCGAATTTCGGCAGCGCTTCGGCAAAGACGTCGTCGTCGACATGTACTGCTATCGCCGCTACGGCCACAACGAGGCCGACGAGCCGCGCTTCACGCAGCCGCTCATGTATTCGATCATCGACAAGAAGCCGAGCGTGCGGGAGGTCTACGTGAGGCGGCTGCTCGAGATGGGGCAGATCACGACCACACAGGCCGAAGAGATCGTGGTGCGCCGGCGCGCCGTGCTCGACGCCGCCCTCGAAGAGGCACGCAAGGGCGACTTCTCGTGGGTCCCCACGGCGATGGGCGGCCTCTGGTCGCATTTCGCGGGAGGCGCCGACGCGCTCGTTCCCGAGGTCCCGACCGCCGTCCCCAAAGACGAGCTGCTCGATCTGTGCCGTCGAGCCGTCACCTTGCCCGCCGATTTCCACGCCAACCCGAAGATCGCGCGCCTCTTCGAACAGCGCCTCGACAAGGTCGAAAAGGGTCAACCGCTCGATTGGGCCGTCGGCGAGATGCTCGCGTACGCGTCGCTCGTATCGAGCGGCGTTCCCGTCCGCCTCACGGGGCAGGACGCGCGGCGCGGCACCTTCAGCCATCGCCACGCCACCATCGTCGACGTGAAAAGCGGTTCGCCCTACGTGCCCCTCGCCGCCATGGGCACCGGCAACGGTCGCTTCGAAGTGTGGGACAGTCCACTGTCGGAGGCAGGCTGCCTCGGCTTCGAATACGGCTACAGCCTCGACTATCCCGACGGCCTCACCATCTGGGAGGCGCAGTTCGGCGACTTCGTCAACAGCGCGCAGGTCATCATCGATCAGTTCGTGATCTCCGGCGAGGACAAGTGGCACCGCCTGAGCAGCCTGGTCTTGTTCCTACCGCACGCCTACGAGGGCCAAGGTCCCGAGCACTCGAGCGCGAGGCTCGAGCGTTTCATGCAACAGGCGGCAGAAGACAACATCCAGGTCTGTAACCTGACGACGTCCGCGCAGATTTTTCACGTACTGCGCCGCCAAGTCCTGCGCCCGTGGCGCAAGCCGCTCATCATCATGACCCCCAAGGGCCTCTTGCGGCTCCCGACCTCCACCATCGAGGAGTTCACGCACGGATCATTTCAGCGCGTCATCGGCGACGCCTCGGGCGTCGAACCGGCCGACGTGCGCCGCATCCTGCTCTGCTCTGGCAAGGTCTATTACGATCTCGACAAGAAACGCAAAGAGCTCGGCGCAACCGACGTCGCCATCATCCGCTTGGAGCAGCTCTACCCGCTCTCCGACGCCATCGCGAAAGCTCTCGCCCCGTACAGAGACGGCACGCCGCTCACTTGGGTGCAGGACGAGCCGTGGAACATGGGCGCGTGGTATTCGCTGAACGCGCGCCTCCCGGGCCTGCTCGACAGGCGCTTTCCCCTCAATTGCGTCGCGCGCGCCGAGAGCGCCAGCCCCGCCACCGGATCGCACGCCAGCCACGATCTCGAGCAGAGCATGTTGCTCGAAGCCGCGTTCAAGCGCTGACGCCGGGTAAAGCGCCGCCCTGGGCACTCACTGCTTCGTGCAGCCGTATTCGCCGACGAAGACGCCAGCCCGGGTACAGCGAATGCTCACGGTTCCTTGCTTCGTGCGAAAATCGTAGGTCTGAGCAACGGGCGTGCGATCGACGCGGGCGAGATCGCAGGCTCCCTTCACGCAGGCAACCTCTTTCGCCTTGTTGAAGACCTCGGAGTTGTCGGCAAACACGTTGAGCATCGCCGAGAACGACACGGCGATGCACGCAAGCGCGAGGACGAGCTTGAAGTAGGATTTGCCGGCCGACATGACGTCGCCCACGAGCTTATCACGGGAGCGGCGCGCCGCTTGTGGGGAGCGGGACTTAGCACTACTGCTGCAGATTTCTCGCGTGCCAGATCGATCATCGGAGCGGGCATACACCAGCAAGGACTGACCGTGACGGAGTGGACGGAGTCCATGAACTGGACGGAGTCCACGGAGACCTACGAAGCGAAGCGCAGTGCACAGGCAAATTTGGGGTGCTCTAGGCTAGGAGCGGCGAGGCGTGGCGGCTCGTCCGATCTGAACTAGGTGGTTCCGACAGCCTCGCCGTATTTTACGCCAGGTCTTGGTCATTTTGGATGATCGTGATCCGCTCCTGCCAAAGTCTGCAGCAGTAGTGTTAGCGGGACGCGCGCGCGAACGTAGGCAATCCGAGAAAAATG